>NZ_JADFBZ010000072.1:0-10700 GCF_015223095.1 Moraxella sp. K127
CAAGGACGAGGTGAATACCGAGGCGAGGGCTTTGAGGTAAGAACTGATGGGCATGGGGTGATAAGAGCGGGTAGGGGACTATTTATTACTAGTTTTGTTGCTGAAAATGCCAAGCAAGGTTTTGCATATCGTCCAGAGTCCCTAAAATTATTTGAAGTATTTTATGATATAAATCAAGAAATGAAAGAGTTAAATTCCAAGTTTGTTAAAAATTTTGGGAAAAATCTTGTAGATATTGAAAATGCTAAATATAAAATTATAGGAAATGATGATGTTAATGAGGGTTTGACGACAGCGAATCAAAATATCTTAATAACCAGCCCTAGTAATATTAGCTTATTAGCAAATGAGGAGCTGGTAGCTTATTCAAATAGAGATCTCAATCTATCCGCAAAAGACAATGTCGATCTTAACGCAGGAGATAATGGGTTATTTAGTGCATTTAATAATATACAAATTACTGCACAAAATGAATTGGCTATTAATTCACTAAACAAAGATATGGAGCTTCAGGCTCAATCTTCTAATATATCAATTCATGCAAAACAAAATGTTAATATTGCAACTCAAAACAATAATATTAATTTAACCAGTCCAAGTGAAATTAATCTTAGTGTAGGAAACTCCTACATTAAATTAACACAAGATGGTATAGAAATAGGTACAAATGGAGATATTAAATTACATGCATCTAGCCATGAAATATTATCCGCTAAAAGCGAAGGTATAAAATTACCAAGTTTTAATGATGCTGACAGTTGGATACAACTTGCTCTCAGAGACTTGGTTAATGATGAGCCGATAAAGTCGATTGATTACATCATTAGCATGAAGAGCGGAACGAAAATTAAGGGAAAATTAGATGAAGATGGCAAAAGCATTGTTCACCAGTTGGACGAAAGTGGCATTGCTAATGTTGATTACCAATTTCCTGACGGTATCTCTGAAGAGCCTCATAAACAATATAAAAATTTAGAGTCGGATTTGAGTGAGTTATTAAGAGGTAACAACTTTTATTTGGGAGATGAATATGAGTAATTTTCAAGATGTAATAACGGCTTTTAATGATTCTATAAAATCAACCAAGGAGATGGTGGATTGACTATGGGGTTTATTGCAAGGTGATTTTAATGAGCAACAGACACCATCTCAAGTTATTGCCAATGCTGGCATTAGTATTACCTTAAGTACAACTGGTGTTGGTGTTGTTGCTGCTTGGTTGTTGGATTTTAGAGATTTTTGTGCTTGTGTGTATCTAATATATAAAGACGGGAGCAAATCTGGAAGTTTTAAGCCTAATGAGGTAAGCTTATTAAAATGGTTATTGCTGGTTATTATGATGGTAGGTTTAGTGCCTGCATTGGGAGACCTACTCAAAGGGGTATTAAGAATTGTCTATCTACAATTTATGGCAATATCAAAAACTGCTGGAAACCTACCAATTGCACAGCAATTTGATAAAGCAATAGATGCATCAATGCCTTATATTAAACAATTGTTGGGGCATGAACAAGTAAGAAAATATCTGTCTAAATTGGGTTGGCACAGACCCTTTAAGGAATTAGCTCAAGCATTAAGAAAGCATTATGCCGACATTACCAATGTAAAGGGACTGATTACCATATACGACAAAAAAATAGAAGAATTTAAGCAGATTTTTCAAAAAATTAAAGACTACCTGCCAAGTGGTGCAGAGCAAAAATATAATGAGTTATTAAAACAGTTACAAGCAGTGCGAGATGGATTGAATCAAAAAGCAAGTGAGTTACTAAAACCACTTCAAGACTGTGTGGATTCGTTGATTATCAAATTAGAAAAAGAAGATTTGGCTACTTATCGAGCTATTTCTGGTAGATTTTCTTCGCATTATTATGGTAGAATTGACAGCAAGACCAAAGCGTTTTTGGAGTCAAAAAAGTTACCGTTTCTAAAGAAAACTGCTTCGTTTCCAGCGTTGGAGATTACAGAATTTGAAAAAACTAAGGTGAGAAAAAAAGCAAAAGAAGGCTATCCAAATTTATTTAGAAAAAAGCCTTGGGATGAAACCCAGGATTATGAATATGTCATCGCAACTTTTTCTAAAAAAGGAGGTATGCAAGCAGTGCAATTAACAGGACCTATGCGACTATACCGTGTTATTGCACCTGCTCCCAAAGGTAGTGAGTTTGGCGAATTTTGGATTACCGAAAAAGTCTTTAAACAACTAAAAAGCCGTGATGACTGGCGAGACAGATTGGCGGTTAAGGTTGATTGGAGTGCCAATGGGCAGTATGTCACTTATGACATCAAGGCGGGAGAGACATTGAAAGTATGGCGTGGTCCTGCCGCCAGTCAAAAATTTGATAAACATACCGATTTATGGTATCAAGGAGGAACAGAACAGATTGTATTTTTTCCTGACCCTGCCAAAGTTTCTAAACGAGCAGAAACAGGTTGGGGTTATATTGATAATGACAAACAATTACTCAATAATCGCATTATTATCAACCTAGATGGAACCGCCAAAAAATGAATAATTTATCAAATCTTTTTAAGATGTATGGCAATCAGCCACAATTTTTACTCAACCCCTATCAACAAATCACTTGTTGGTCTGTGTGTCGCTGTTTTGATTGGCAAATTGGCGAACAAATGCTAAATTTGCTACTGCAACTAAAAGAAGTTGCATTAAGAATGGACGGCATCAATAAACAACGCTTGCGAGTGAGTTTTGATAATTGGAATCCTTACAATGTGTGGATGGACATTGTGGTTTCAACTTATCTCAACAGATATATTGATCAATTGCGAGAAGGCGTGTCTTTAAAAAAACAATTTCCCAATGAATTTTTTAGTTTTTGGTTGGATTTTTATACACTGACTCGCCTGATGGATGAGTACCGTATGGTATTTACCATTGGTGAAGCATTTCCCACCAAACAAGATGCCCATGATTTTGGTAAGATTTCTCGCGAGATTGCAAAGCTAGATTCCTTTTTAAAAGGTGGAGAGCAGGGAAAGTCTATCGGACATGGTTTGTCTAATGTGATAGACGGCAAGGAAAGGGAAAGAGATGTAAAAGAATATGCTACTTCTATCCATTACCTACAAGAACCCGACATTTACCCCACCTATCTTGTTTATCCAAAAGCCTTTAAATACGAACAAGAAATCAAGCAATCTGGTCTTTATCTGCCTGACAGTCCTTTAAAATCAATCAAGGTGTTTGATGTACGAGCTTCTGAGTTTAATGGCACGCATATTGAGTATCTTGATGACCCTGCCACCACCAAACTGATTAGACGAGCAGAGGGACCTATAGAATATGGTTTGTATGATTGGTACAGTGAGTTTTATCGTGATCCCTTCGGCGACGATTCTATCGCTGATCCAGGAATTGGTGGTGTGGATTGGATAGAAACCGACTGGTACTATGTTAAAGAAATCCCACCCAATACAGAGGGTATTCCCAACAATCCTTTACGATTAGAGCATTTGCGTTATCCTTTGGCAGAGGGGCAAAAATATATTACTCTTGAAGAGTTAAAACAAAGAGATGGTTATGCTTATCAAAACCCAAATGCGATGGTCAATGAGTACTTTCAAGTCGTGCATCGTTATGAGAAATTTTATTCCAACTATCTGATGACACATGGTGTTGATGGCGATTCATTGAGATATAGTTAATAAGATTGTAGGGGGTTTGTTATGGTGTTATTATGCAGTTGCATCAGCTACGTAGCATCCAAGCACAATGCGAAGAGCGAGCCTTGGATGACACGCTCATGCCCACCTTAGATGAGCTTAACACAAGCATGACAGGTAGGGACATCAATGACCATCATGTCAATCACCATGATGACGACTCAGATGACATCCTAAGCCATCCAGAGCTATCAAACCCACACATCGTCCTTAGCTCACTGGCGGGCATGACCTTGACTGCCAAACAAAACATTCACATCACCACTGACAACAACCTTGCCATCACCACAAACAAAGACCTAAGCCTTGCCACCACCTCAAAGTACAACCTAACCGTCCAAAACGGCATCAGAGTCTTTGTCCAAACCGGAGGCATTAAACACTACACCGCCAAAGACGACATAGAGCTACAAGCTCAACAAGGCAACATCAAACACATCGCCAAAGACAACATAGAGATTATCTCAACAGAAGGCAAAATCCAAATCACAAGCCCCACTCAATTATCCATCAACATCTGTGGTTCTGAGTTTAAAATGAACGAACAAGGCGTGTTTATCACAACACCTGGGGTGTTTAGAGTCAAGAGTAATGAGAAGGTGATGGAGGGGGGTGAGGGGGTGCCGTTTAGGTTGCCTAATTTACCCCATATTGTTAAACCTTTTAGCAATAAAGTGGATGTGTATGACTTGTTTCATCAATATAGCTTTGATGAGATTGAATATGTTGCTCATCTTGGCTCAGGTCAGCTTATTGAAGGAGTCTTGGATGAGCATGGTCGAACCGGCACCATCATGTCTGAGGATCAAGAAGAGATTGATGTCTTTATTGGTTTTAAAGATGCCGATTGGGGCTTGGAGTTGGTCGAAACAGATTTTGATGGCGATCCAGAGAGTGTTGCTTGCAATTCTGATGAAGATGAAGAGTGTGAGTGGCTTGGGAGTGATGATGATTCTTGGTGGGATAAATTTATGGAATGGTGGGATGCAGATCAAAAATCGAATGTCGAAGATAGAGTTGCTGATATTGCGGTAACCGCAGGAACTAGAGGCATGAGCAACGCTAATGGAGGTATTGTTGGTGCAGGAATAGCTGCGACTAATGGTGCAATTGGCATAAGTAGTGCTTTAGATAGTGAATTGCAGAAAGACTATCAATATTTTGTGCAACTGGGCGAGTTAAGACCAACTACAAAATTAACCTCTGTGAAGGGTTATGCACGTTGCAGACAGCTTGTTGATTGGGAGCAGGTGGTTCAAAGATATAATGGCTCTAGATGGAATGAGGTTAACTCCCAAGGCATGTCTCCACAAAGAGAAGTTTGGAAAATGTGTACTGTTAAAAAATAGTGAGTGTATTTATGGTTAAATATTTATTCATCATAAGTGTATTTTTGTTGTTGACAAGTTGCAGGAGTTACGAAAATATATCTTTATTGCATTATGCAGATCAGGCAGATTTAAATAGTATTGGATTAAATCAGGAAATCATTAAAAAAATTAATGATGAGAATATGATTGTGAATGGTAATAGTCGCTATGACAATTACCTAATACATCACTATGGGGAGTTCGATATGTTATTAAATTCAAAAAATCCAAACGAATTATATGTTGTGAAAGATGGTATTTTTTTGGTTGGGATTAGAGATAACGGAGCGATAGAGCTTTATGATAATAATACAAAATTTCCCAATCCATCAAGTTTATCCGTATTTTGGATGCCAAAACAATCAAATGTTATTTTGGCAAATAAAGAGAAAGTATACTTTGATATGGGCATAAATGGTGTTGATGCAGTATTTCAAAAACTTCCACACACAGGCGAAAAATCATATCTTAATTATGTCGATATTGTAAATTTTTTACCCCAATCTGATATCGAGGAAGCTTTTATAGATAATCTGCAATGTAAGGCTTTAGTTGGTCACTATGCCTGCTGCACATCAAACGGACAAAATTACGACGCATACCAGTTCCAAGATATAGGCTGGCAAAAATCCACTAATAAAAAGGTTATGCAATATTGTCAATCCAAAGATTTATCGCAGTTAAGGAAGAGGTTAAGACAAGAAATATACAAAGATTAATATCACAAAGGTCAGAACAATATTATTGAACCAACTCGGAGAACAACTATGCCCACCACCCTCCTTCGCATCCTCTTTCACGATTTGCGTAATCAACCCATGCCCAATCTCTACCACGAAATCCGTGAAAATGGGCGCACCATCAGTGCCGGCAACTCTGATGGTGGAGGGTATGGCGTATGGATGAGACGTCGTATTGGAAGTGTACTTGACATCGCAGTAAAAGACCCAAAAACAGGTGCGATGACCACCTTATCTGCTCGTATCATTGTTCAAAAGCCCAATCAAAGCAATGCCTATATTGCCAGAGTACAAGCACCATGCTGTAAACAAACCATCACACTACAGCCAAGACAAGGTACACAAGGTGATTATCGCCGTAAAACCCACACAGTCAAAAAAGGCGAAACCCTAGAGGGTATTGCCAAGCAATACAGCACAACTTTGCAAATCCTACATCATCTTAACAAAGACAAAATCAAAGACCCTAACAAAATTCAAGTGGGCTGGGTTTTAAAAGTGCCACCCAAAAACAGTGGTTTGCGAGATGCTAATACAAGCACAAATACCAAAACACAAACAACCAAAAACACCCAAACCAATCCCTATACCAAACCCAAAATCACCACGTCAAATTATCAAATAGAAAAAGGCGACACTTTGGGTAGCATCGCCCAGCGTAGTGGCAAGTCCATCTCTGACTTACAACGCCTAAATGGCATTACCGACCCCAACAAAATACAGGCAGGCAAATACATCAAGACAGGTCTGCCCAACACGCCTAAGCCTGCACAACCTACCACAAAACCATCATCACAACCTGTGCCATCCCAGGCCTCTTCCACAAGTGGTCAAAGTGGTGGTATACTAGACAAAGCACAAGAGGTTTTTAGTGATGGTATGGACTGGCTAGACCAAAAAACCCAACCGATACAAGATAAATTCGAACAAACCATTGACTATGGATCAAAAATCTTCAATGAGGGTGTTGATGTGGTCAGTCAAACAGCGGGCAAAATCAAAGACGATGCATTAGACGCTGTATCAGGATTGTTTAATGACAAACCATCCCAAACCCAAACACCATCCCAAGCACCAAAACCAACAGAAATAAAACCCATACAAACAACCGAACAAAACCAAAGAAGTCAAGAGGGTGGGACACCGAAGGTGGTGGTTGAAAGAGCTAAGCCTCCTATTATATTCCCTTTGATAGAACAGCCCTTAAATGACCCAGGTAAACCTTACGCCAACTTTGATTGGAGAAGAAAGCTCGGCGAAGAAGGGGCAACCCAAGCGGTTTTTAATTGGAACAGAAAAGGAGGGCGTAAGCACGCTGGGCGAGACTTGTATACTCGCATTCAAAATGCTGACAACAATGCCAAGTCAGGTAGTGTAGTGGTTAGTATAGCATCTGGAAAAATTCTCGCTGTTCAAAATTTTTATCATGGCACTCATCAAGTAACAATTAGTCATGTCACAGAAGATGGTAGAAAATTTATAATCAGATATGGAGAACTTGACCCAGAGTCGGTAGAGCACCTAAAAGGCAGGATAGGCAAATCCATAAATCAAGGAGAGCCATTGGGTGTAACAGGCGTATTAAAGGCTAATGCGGATGGTTCTGGACCTCCTATGTCTTTTAAAGCAGTAAAAGGCAAAAACATCTCAATGTTGCATTTTGAATATTTTACTGGCAAAGGACACTCCCTAGATAGAGCAGATAACCTAACAATTAAAAAAGCCAATATTTACGAAAGAAGAGCTGACTTAGCTGACCCTTTGGAGATATTATTGGAGGGGTATAGGGCGACTTTTATCAAGCCTTTACCAGTTGCCAATAATCAAAATGAAACACTTGAACAATTGGTTAAACAGTTGGGAGATATTATCGCTAGTGGAGAGGGTAGTTATGAGGCTTGGAATGCAGGTGCACCTAATGGACAAAGGGTTAAATATGGAAAAATGCAAGATAGTCCAGGTACGATAACAGGCAAAACTATCAATGAACTATTATACTTGTCTGAGGCATATAAGTGGACAGATTCGAGAAGGCGGTTTGCGACAGGAAAATATCAAACCATACCATCTACGCTAAAAGCCGCCAAGAGTCAAATTGGATTAACTGGCGATGAATTATACAATGCAGAAATGCAAGAAAGAGTATTTAGAGAGTACTTGGTTTACAAACAACCTTTGCTGAAGGATTTTATTAAATATGGCAAAGGTAGCATTGACGATGCAATGCAAGGTGCTGCACAAGAATGGGCATCTATAGGCATGCCTAAAGGTCGCAAGTGCCAAGATGGAGTGGCTTCTGATGGTGCCAGATCTTTTTATCATTCAAAAACCAATAGAGCAAGCCCTAAATCCACTAAGAGTGTTAGAGCTGTACTTGAAAGAATTCAACAATACCACCAAACCAAAAAAGAGGTTGAAAAATGAAAACAAATCAATTAATCGGTTGTGCTATAAAAGCATTGGGTTTTTTGTTTGTATTTTTAATTCAAGCTTGCAAGGCAAATGATATCCAAGTAACCATTTGCGAACCAGATTATCAATCCATATCATATTGCAACAAAGAATTTTTTAAAAAATTGCAAAATAAGAAAAAAGAAAAACCGGATTTTGATTTAAATAAATATTTGATTATATCAAAAATTCCATTAAATAATAGGAAAGATAAAATATTCTCACATTATTTCGCAGTTTTTGATCCTAAAAATAATGTATTATTTCCACTAACATTAGTAGTGACAAATTTTTCAAATCAAGATGGATATATGATAAACAATCCACCAACTATAAGATATTGGAAAGATAATGACCTAATATGTGTTAGTGGAAATATTATTTCATATAGAAACAGTTATGAAAATGTAGAAAATTATTGTTACAGATTTCAAGAGGACATAAAAGATGCAATCTTAATAAATAATAATATTTAGTTACTGATAAATTCAAATTATTTATGGTGAGATTTATGTATCGTATAAGTGTATTAATCATTTTCTTAACCGTTATAACCCTATCCGCCTGTAACAGTGGTCAAGAAAAAATTCAGCTCAATAAAAACAAAAGTGTTGAAGCGAGTCATCAATCGAATATTGATGAGGTTCATCATGTTTACTCAAAATTAAGTTCCAATTTATCAGGAAAGCTAAAAATTGCTTTACAAGAAAATCAACGTGATTGGAATAAAAAAACATCAGAGATTTGTGATAAGAATATTCGGACAGAAGAAAGACAGCGGTGTTATACTATAGAGAATAAAAATAGATTAAAATTTTTACACCGTCATCAAGATTACCTAACCAATTTGGCGGATAACAAACTAAGTGGTTTGGAACGAATTGATGGAAGGTATGTTGGTGGCTTCGATTCTTACTGCATGTGCAGTGCGATAATCCCCTTTATTGATACAAAAAGCGATACAATGGTTCTAGAGAGTAGTTGTGGCAAATTAATTCTAAAAGACCCGATAAATCGAGTGACTTTATTGAATGATCAAGTAAAATTCATCATGGTTAATGAAAATGGATTGAATTATGATGTCACATTTAAATATCACGAAAATCAATTTTATACAATTGTCATGGATGATACTTATGACATAACTAAGTATATGAACCTCCCATCATATCTTGCAAATCAAAAGCAATACCCTATTGATGTGGACTCAATGTGTGATGGTTTTGATGGATAGACTATGAGAAATACTGTGTTGTTGTCATTTTTGATCTTACCAACCATCCTTTGCACCAGTTGTAATGCTGATAACGCCACACATTCAGTTATTGACTCTAGTCCCCAAAAGGACACTAATCCCAATCCAACCATCACGCTAAACTGTCGAGATTTTGAACTTGGATATGAAGATGGTTTATTGTGTAATTATTGGCAAAAATCCAATCGCTTAAACCATATGCCAGACATAAAATACTTTACCAAATATAGACAAATTCACCCAATGAATGACTTGGGAGTGTCTGACTATGCCTATCATGCAACCATCAGTCTAATTTTGGATGACATAACTTATCATGCAAGTATTTATCCAAGTTCATGGATATCTCTTGAAAACCCCAACAAAAAAGTCAAATCCGAAATCACAGGGGATTTAGAAAACGAGAAGCATTATTATATCTGCCAACATAATAACTGTAAGTCTATGTTTTTATGGGAATACTCGGATGAGAGTATAGCGGGTCAATTTCCAAAAAGAGATGAAGACATAAGAAAAGAATATGGTTTGCTACTAGAAAAGCTTATTAATGAATCTGATAACTTATCTATAGCAAATATGCAAGAAAAAGGTAAACTAACAGCTAAAATAAGTTTACAAAACATCCATGCAAACAAAAGGCAGTGTGTATTTAGAAATGTCTCGCAAATTACACCCTTAAGGGATGCCATTCAAGCTTATCTCGATGGCACTACGACAGATGAGGAAAAACAGGGCTACATCACGAATACGCTGGGCATTAAAGATTTTAATGTTAAAATCAAGAACCATACTGCTTATATTAATTTTAGAAGTGAGCATTTGGAGATTGAAAGTCCGCAAGATGTTATAGATTTTGACTATAATATTACAAAAACTGCTGAACAATTTCCCAGTGTGCGATATGTCCAAATCTGCATTAATGGAATAAACAACTACCAAACTACTTTTTTTACAAACGAGCCTATCAAAAAGTGTGATTTTTAATAAGAGACTGCCCATCAAATTCCAAAACATAAAAAACCACCATCATTTAATTTGATTCATTACAAACCACACTCTTTACAACATATCTCCCAAAAAACACAGCTTCCAGCTGTGTTTTTTCTTAACCCCTTGACCCCCTCCCACCTCCCATGCTACAATCCAATCACTCCTAAATCATTCTCATTAACCCCACCTAACCATTCAATCATTCAATCT
>NZ_JADFBZ010000073.1:0-10151 GCF_015223095.1 Moraxella sp. K127
GTTTAGCATACTTTGCAAACCAGAGCTAAACATTCATTAAGATTAAGATTATCATAAAAAGGCAACCCATGACCCCAATCACAACCCGTTATCGTTCATTATTTGCCACGCTTGGCATGAGTGTGGTGCTTGGGGTCGGTGTACCTGCTTTTGCCAACAACACGGCAACCGCTACCGCTCCCAACGCCCAAAACACCGCCATAGCAACCGCTGATGCTCAGAGCGAAGGGCAAGCGGTGGAGAATTTGATTGTTTTAAATGAATTAAATAAAGCCAAAAATCAAGCCCAACAATCCCAAAATCAAGCCCAAGCAAACAGCCAAACGACAGCCACACCACGCCAATCCACCGCCCCTGCGGTTGCTCATGACAAGCTGATTTTAAACAATCCCGTTGTTGATGAAGCCCATATTTTGACCGCCAGCGAAAAGGCTCATTTGGAGACTCAGCTAAGACGAATTTATGATGATGGCTTGGCTCAAATGGCGGTGGTCATCGTGCCGACCACAGACGGCATGGATATTTTTGATTATGCTATCAATGTGGCGAACCGTTGGCAACTTGGGCAAAAAGACACCGATGAAGGCATTTTAATGGCGGTGGCGATTAACGACCGCAAATTGCACATCGTTACGGGCTATGGCGTGGAAGGCGTGTTGCCCGATGCCAGTTTGAACCGCATTATCCGTGAAGACATCACACCCAGTTTTAAGACAGGGGCATACGCCCAAGGCATATCGGCAGGGATTGCACGCATTGACGAACGGCTACGAGCCGACCCCGAGACCCTTGCCCGAGCGGACGCACAGCAGATAAGTGCCGATGAAGAGATTAGCGTGGTGCCGTTTTTTATTTTTGCCATGTTTTTTGGTACGGTGTTAAGCGGTGCTTTGGGGCGGTTTTTGGGGGCAAGCGTGTCCACAGGCGGTTTTGTGCTACTGGCGACTTTGTTTGGCGTGGGGCTACTGACCGCCATTGGAGCAGGCATTTTGCTTTGGATATTGCTCATTCTTGGCGTGTTTTCAAATGGCGGACGGCGTGGCGGTGGCACTTATGTCGGCGGTGGCGGATTTGGTGGCTCTGGCGGGGGCTTTGGGGGCGGTGGGTTTGGCTCTGGTGGCTTCGGTGGGGGTGGTGGCGGATTTGGCGGTGGCGGAGCAGGTGGCTCTTGGTAAATGATTGAAAAAGAAGGATAAAAATATGAGACACATTCCCCAAAAAAGCTCAGCACGCCTGTTTCGCCAGCTCATTTTTGTGCCATTTTTGCACAATCGCTGGCTCACTGCCGAACTCAAAATTGCCCTTGCCGAGCGTATCGCCCGAGCCGAAAAAGGTCATCGTGGCGAGATACGCCTTATCATTGAAAATCATCTGCCGATTGGTATCGCTTATGATAATGACTGTCGTGGGCGTGCCTTACAGCTCTTTGGCGAATATGGCGTATGGGACACCGCTCACAATACGGGCGTGCTGATTTATGTCAATCTGTGCGAGCATGACCTTGAAATCATTGCTGACCGTGGCATTGATACGTATGCCTGCGATGACTGGCAAAATCTATGCCAAAATACGCTCACTTATTTTAAAAAAGGCGACATGGC
The DNA here is from genome assembly GCF_015223095.1 of Moraxella sp. K127. Lineage (NCBI taxonomy): Bacteria > Pseudomonadati > Pseudomonadota > Gammaproteobacteria > Moraxellales > Moraxellaceae > Moraxella > Moraxella sp. K127. The sequence goes on from NZ_JADFBZ010000073.1 coordinate 1,602, forward strand.
GGACGGCTTGGGGTGGCTTATTGATGAGATTGGGCGACTTTTGAATCAATATTTCCCCTGTGATGATTTAAGTGGCAATGAATTGCCTGATAATGTGGTGTATCTAAGGTAGGTAAAAATGAACGCAAACACAGCTTTTTATTGGACTTATTGCACTCTTTATCGGGCTATTTATCATCGCCTTAGCTAAGCCCTATTTTGCCAAAAAGACTGCCAGTATTGATGATTTTAAACGTGAACTTGGTAGGCTACTACCCAGTCATGACCTAATGATAAAACATGGTTCGCAATCTCGTATCATCGTAAGCCTAGACGGCATTCAAAAGGCGATTGTGATTATGGATAAACCAAAAGCGGATTATGTTATGGGTGGCTTGCCGATTTTTACCACGGATAAAGTGGGCAAACTAAAACCCATTGCCGATAAAATCGGGGCGAGTGCGGTGGTGGTGAATTAGCTTAATTTGCCTTTATGGAGATTTTTTAAAATAAAATAAAACAATGCTTACTTCATTTTTAACTTAAAATGGTAACTTATTGATTGTTCCATAATTATTTTTTGGGTTTTTGAGTTGTAGGGATGAATCATATTCGCCCTTGATAAACCAATCACTTATATAAAAGTTGAGAATGGAGATGCTTTAAAAAATTTATAAAATCATCAATGCTTGCCAAGCTTAAAAACCCTACCAATGATAAAATCTACCAATGCATTAGATGTGCCCTAAATCATCCCCAAAGCCATAAGCCCCCTAAGTATCCCATCGTCATCATGGCGTGGACAGACATAATCCGCCACAGCTTTTAGGCCGGGGTGAGCGTTACCCATTGCCACGCCAAAGCCGACTGATGAGAGCATTTCGATGTCATTTAGCCCATCACCAAAGGCGACAGCGTCCGCCATGGACAGACCCAGTGCGTCTAGCACCGAGCGAATACCCCGAGCCTTTGAGCCGTGGACGTCTAGGATGTCCACGCCAAAGACGTGCCAGCGTACGGTTTTTAGGTCGCCCCTTAGGACAGATGAGAGCTGGGCGGTGTGGTTATTTTCATAAAATGCCAGCATTTGATAGACGGGTGTGCTCATGTCAAACGACTCTGTCACACGATAGGGGATGTGTAGCGATGTCAGGGCTTGCACCATGTATTCATCGGGGCTGACCGTGACAATCTCATCACGGGTCATGTAGCCATGGGCGATACGCTCGCTATGTAGGTAGGTGGTGGTGTGGGTCAGTTGAGCGTGCGTCAAGGGAAAATGGGTCAGGCATTTACCCTGATACTCGTTATACTGCCCGTTAATCGTCACAAAAATGTCAATGCCAATCTCGTCGATAAGCTCATTAATACAAGGCGGGAACACGCACAGACCACGCCCTGTGGCGATGGCGACCATGATACCACGCTCTTTTAGGGCGTGCAGGGCGGTTTTGGTGCTGTCTAAAATGCGATTTTCGTATTTGATGTAGAGCGTGTCATCGATGTCAAAAAAGACGATTTTGGGGGTGGTGGGCGTGGTGGCAGGCGTGGTGTTCATGAGCGTTTTTCATTGAAAATTTACCTATTTTATGCAAAAATAACCACATTTGCAAATCTTGCTGATTTGTGATGATTTTGATTTAAAGACACCAAAAGGCAACTCATGACCACACCCGATTTAGAACCGACCTTGCACCAACGCCGTATTATCTATCAAGCTCGCCGTGGCTTAAAGGAGCTTGATTTTTATATTGACCCTTATGTCAAAAGCCACTATCTCACCGCCGATGAGCAAGAACAGCTTGCTTTTGAGCGACTCTTAGAACATGAAGACCCTGATTTGTTGTTGTTTTTTTTGGGGCAGGCAAGCCCTGATGATGTTGAGATAGGCTCGCTCATCGATAAGATAAAAGCACTTAGACACACCCAGTCGCTCTGATGTTTATTGATACCGCCATCACACAGGTCGCTCATGACTTGCCCATCAAGGCTGGCGTGCTTATCATCACGCTATTACTGATGGCGGTAATGGATGTGCCGTGGTGGCAGTATGCCATGGTGGGCGTGGTGTGGGCAGTGTGCCTATGGATGGATAAAATGCGTGCCATCCCGATACATGAGCTGTCCGCCCATGCTCCTGATGATGTGTGGTATCTGGGCATGTATGATGGGGTGGATAGGCAGGTATGGCAGGCGTATCTGTCGGATGTGGCGGCGATGGGGCGAAGGGTGACGATGACGTTTCGTGTTGTCGTGCCGTTTGAGATAACGCACCGAGTAACCATTCATCATCGTATGGTGTCAGAGCAGGATTTTCGCCGATTGGTGTCACTACAAATATAGGAAGAGCTGATGACCACGTCTATTTACACCGCCAAAGCTGTCAAAGACTGGGAGAATCGCTGGTTTGCAGATGGTAACAGCTCGTTTGGTCTGATGAAACAAGCAAGTCTTGCACTGTGTTTGCAAGTCATTGATTTTATCAATAAAAACAACATCTCCCAAGCCGACATCATCGCATGGTGTGGTGTGGGCAACAATGGCGGAGATGGCTACCTGACGGCAAAATATCTGGCAGATAGACTGGATAATGAGCATTTTAATGTACAAATCATCGCTCCAAATCCACCAAAAAGCGTGGACGCTGTCCGTGCTAGGTCGCTATGTATAGGCGTGCCAATGCATGATGATGTGGGTGGTGTCATTCGAAAATTTGAAAAAGTGATTCATCTGGATGCGTTGTTTGGTAATGGGCTAGACAGAGAGCTTGACAAAGCACATCAAGACATCATTCACGCCCTTAACGCCCAAACAGGCACCAAAATCGCCCTTGACGTGCCAAGCGGTCTGCACCCTGATAGGGGTATTCCTTTGCCTGTGTGTGCGGACGTGGACATGACCTTGTGTGTCATGGGGCTAAAAATGGGGCTGTTTGTTGGGGTGGCAAAGGACTTTGTGGGGCAAGTTGTTAATCTGCCTTTGATACCGCCTGATGATGAGCTGTCAGCGGTGGCGTATCTGTCGGATAAACCAAAACCGCCCACACGCCAAAGCACCGCCCACAAAGGCGACTTTGGTACGGTGGCGGTCGTGGGTGGTCATCGGCGTATGGGTGGGGCGGTCATCATGGCAAGCCAGATGGCGATGAGCATGGGGGCAGGGCGAGTTACGGCAATCTGTCATGCCACGCACCACAGTGCCATGCTGACCCGCTCGCCTAATGTCATGGTGGCGGACATTGATGAGATGAGCGTGGAGAGCTTGGCAGGATTTGACCGTGTGGCGTTTGGCATGGGGCTTGGGCGTGATGTGTGGGCAGAGATGGTTTTTGATAAAGTCATGGATAGAGTAATTCATCACGCCTTTGATAGGGTGGTGCTGGACGCTGATGCGTTGTACTTTTTGGCAAAAAATCCATGTAAATTGTCCAATCATGTCATCTGTACGCCCCATTCGGCAGAGTCGGCACGCCTGCTTGGCGTGAGTGTGGCGGACGTGGATAATGACAAACTAGGCACGCTGTATCGCTTGCATGAGCGGCATGGTGGGCAATGGGTCATCAAAGGGGCAAATACGCTAAGCTTTGACGGCACAAGGGTGCAATTTTGCCCATTCGGTAATGCCTTTATGGCAACCGCAGGCATGGGCGACGTGCTGGCGGGTATGCTCGTTGGGTTGGACATGAATGTGCATGACGTGGTGGCGTGGCACGCTGTCATGGGCGATAGGCTTGCTGACGGGGCGATGTTTGGCATTCATGCGTATGACATGGCGGATGTGGCAGGTGAGATGGTTTTAGGCGGGTAAATTAGACAGGGCAAAATAGACAAAAAGTCAAGGTTTCACAGACAGATAAAGCAAATACCATCAAAAAATTGGCAAGTAATTGTTTTTACTTGTCATTTTTTATGGCTAAAATCTGCCAAAAATTTATCCCCAAAAGCTGTGGATAAGCCTGTGGATAACTTTGTAATTTTATGTAAAAATACTGTAATGATGGGCGATGACGGTTGATTGGTTGAAATTTATACATAATTTTATCGAAAATAAATCATTTAAAATCAATAGCTTATAAGTATAAATTTGCTTAAATTTTGATAAATTGGGCAGTCACCGCAAAATGTTTCACGCACCATCAAGAATAAAACACTCTGTGGATAAGTGTATGTTTTTGACATTCGCCAAAGATTGACCACAAAAAATCCTGCCATAAGACAGGATTTTTTTTGGATAGCTAAGCAGCTGATAACTAGGCGATTACATCATTCCGCCCATGCCACCCATACCGCCCATGCTAGCACCCATATTAGGGGCTTCTGGGGCAGGTTTGTCGGTAATCATCACCTCGGTGGTGAGCATAAGACCTGCCACGCTGGCGGCGTGTTCTAGGGCGGAGCGAGTTACCTTGGCAGGGTCAAGAATGCCCATTTCTAGCATATCGCCATACTGACCTGTGGCAGCGTTGTAGCCGTAGTTGCCAGAGCCGTTTTTGACTTCATTGACAATCACAGACGCTTCATCGCCAGCGTTGGTTACGATTTGGCGAAGTGGAGCTTCCATGGCACGGCGTAGGATATTGATGCCTGCGTTTTGGTCGTCATTTTCGCCTTTTAGTTCAGCCAATGCAGACAATGCACGCACTAGGGCAACACCACCCCCTGGTACGATGCCTTCTTCTACCGCCGCACGGGTGGCGTGTAGAGCGTCATCAACACGGTCTTTTTTCTCTTTCATTTCGGTTTCGGTGGCAGCACCGACTTTAATGACCGCCACACCGCCAGAGAGTTTGGCAACACGTTCTTGCAGTTTTTCTTTGTCGTAGTCAGACGTAGATTCTTCGATTTGACGTTTGATAGATTCAACACGGCTGTCAATTTGAGCCTTGTCGCCTGCTCCGTCCACAATCACGGTGTTTTCTTTACCAACGGTGGTTTTCTTGGCTGTGCCTAAGTGTTCCAAAGTTGCAGTTTCTAGGCTTAGACCCACTTCTTCTGAAATCACAATACCGCCTGTCAAAATGGCGATGTCTTGGAGCATGGCTTTACGTCTGTCGCCAAACCCGGGGGCTTTAACGGCACAGGTTTTTAGACCGCCACGCAAGTTGTTTACCACCAAAGTTGCCAACGCTTCATTTTCCACATCTTCGGCGATGATAAGTAGCGGACGGCTCGTTTGCATGACTTGTTCTAGTAGTGGCACAATCTCACGAATGTTGGCAATCTTTTTGTCCACAAGCAAGATAAAAGGATTGTCAAATTCGCAGGTCAAGCTGTCTTGCTTGTTGGCAAAGTAAGGGCTGATATAGCCACGGTCAAACTGCATACCCTCAACCACTTCTAGGGTGTCTTCAAAGCCTGAACCCTCTTCTACGGTAATCACGCCTTGCTTGCCGACAGTTTTCATCGCTTCTGAGATAAGCTCGCCAATCTTGGTATCGGAGTTGGCTGAAATTGAACCCACCTGAGCTATCGCTTTAAAGTCATCGGCAGGGGTAGACAGGGCGTGGATTTGCTCAACGGCAACACGAGTCGCCTTGTCAATACCACGTTTTAAATCCATAGGGTTCATGCCAGCAGCGACAGTTTTCATGCCCTCTACTAGGATAGCTTGGGCAAGTACGGTGGCGGTAGTCGTGCCGTCCCCTGCCACGTCATTGGTTTTTGAAGCCACTTCACGGACAAGCTGAGCTCCCATATTTTCAAATTTGTCTTCAAGCTCAATCTCTTTTGCCACGCTCACACCGTCTTTAGTGATGGTTGGTGCTCCAAAAGATTTGTCAATCACCACGTTACGACCTTTTGGACCTAGGGTAACTTTTACGGCATCTGCTAGGATATTGACACCGTCAATCATTTTTTCACGGGCGGATACGCCAAATTTTACATCTTTTGCCATGTTTATTCTCTCTTAGATTTTTAAATTAAAATGGTAATGGGTTTTTGAATATAGGACGTGTTTTTTTACACGGGCGTGTTCAACACGCCCCTACATAATCATTGCAAATAGTTGGATTATTCAAGCACACCCAACACATCAGATTCTTTCATGATGAGCAACTCTTCGCCGTCTACTTTGACGGTTTGACCTGCATATTGACCAAATAGCACTTTATCGCCCACTTTAACATCTAAGGGACGAACGCCATTATCAGTAAGCTGACCGTTGCCCACGGCAATCACTTCGCCTTGTTGGGGCTTTTCTTGGGCAGAACCAGGGAGTAGGATACCGCCTGCGGTTTTTTGCTCTTCTTCGGTACGGCGAACGACAATGCGGTCATGTAAAGGACGGATTGGCATAAAATTTCTCCATTAACTTGTTAGGGATACTGGCAAAACCAGATTGTTTGTAAAAATGGTGTTAGGGGGCAAATTTTTCAAGATAATTTTTAAAAATTTATCCAAGATATAAGCAACGAACTTGATATTTACCACAGGTTTTGTAGAATTGGTGTTATTAAAGGACGTGTTCAGCACGTCCCTACGTCCACATATCATAGATTTGTCGCAATTTTAAAATCCATAAACCCCTACTCACACAGTATCACTTTTTTATCAAATGTTATTTTTGGGTCAAGCAGGTACTGCACCACATAACCGTCCACGCACGCATTCATGCCTGATAGGCTCACCGTATGACCGTGATTTGGCGTGTAGATGAGCGTGTCATCAAAGCGTTTTGCCATATTGACAGCATTGGCAAGCGGTGTGGCAAGGTCATACTTTTGGGCGACAAAGAGCAGATTGGGCGTGTCGTTTGTGATAAGGTTTTCATCCAAATCATCGGTCGCTTGCCATTGCCAGTAGTAGCAAGCGTCCAGATAATCATCATCAGAACGCTTCTTGATGTCATCATAACGAGCCTGTTCATCGATGATTTTGGCTTGTTTGATGTACTCATCTCGGCTAAGTTTGGGGGCGGAATCAGCACAGTTTACAAGGGATAGAGCGTCTTTACTAAACCCTTTTTCGCCAAATTCGGACAGTAGTAGTTGAGTGTTAAACTCGCTCGTCTCGCCCCTGTCAAGCTCGCCAAGCATCGTCATCATGTCTGCCCAGTAGGTGCTGTCGTTGATGTTTTCGTTGATAATGGCTAGGATACTTTGGCTGTCTATTTTGTCGCCGTTTTTGTCGGTTAGGTTTTTGGCGGAAATCTCGGCTAATTTATTGATAAATGCGGTGTTTGGGTCTTGGGACTTGTCAAAAATACAAGTGTCTTGGCAGGTTTTGATAAAGGCATCAAAGGCAATTTGTGAGCCTTTGTACTGATTTTTTAAAATGGTAAATAAGGTCTCGCTCGTATCCACCACCCCGTCTGCCACGCCTGCCCGCAAGCGTGTGGGGTAATGCTCGGCATATTTGGTGACAAGTTTTGTCCCATATGAGTAGCCCACCATGCTCCACACGTCCACACCAAGCTGTGTGCGAATGCTGTCTAGGTCTTTGACGACTTCTTTTGAGCTGATAAAGGGCAAAATGTCCGCCCCTGTGTGCTGTATGCAAGCGTCCATATAGGCTTTGGCGTTAGTGTTACCCTGCTCGTCCGTCTCGTCCACGCCACCGCAGTCTATGGCAGGGGTAGACGGGGCAACCCCACGGGGAGCGTAGCCCAATACGTTAAAATTATCCTTAACTGTCTGCCCATACTCATCAAACAACGTCATACTCATGTCAAGGCTATGACCGCCCGGCCCGCCGTTTAAGAGCAACAGCTCGCCAATGGGATTGCCCTTAGCAGGCAAACGTGTGAGCGGTATGGCAAAGGTTTTGCCATTGGGCTTGGTATAATCCACAGGCACATCGACGGTCGCACATTGTAAGCGTGGCGATGGTGGCAATACAAACCACGATAGATAAGCAGGGCGATAGCAAGAATGCCAAGTGATGTCGCCTTGTTTGGTAGACCCGCTTATAAGATATAGATAAAAGCACAGCACAACCGCAAAGATAAAGGCGAAAAATAAGGCGGTGTATTTAATGATTGATTTTAGCATGAGAATGCACCTAAAAGACCACAAAAATAACAAAATTTTAAAAGTTATATGATAACATAAAATGTAACAAAATATGTATAATGATTAGGGCGTGCCTGCCTTTTGTATTTGCAATGAAAAATGAGGAAAATCGCACGTTTTTCAAGGAAAAGACGCAGGCTGATAGTTATTCTATCAGACAAGTTTTTGACGATGAAAAACAAGATTTAGCCATTTTTCATGCAAAAACGATTGATTTTGCCTAAGATATTTCTAAATTTAATTGTGTTATAAAGGTTCAACACGCCCTAGTTTGCTTTATGATAATGGCAAATAAAATATGGTTTGAGATTGCTCTCACAAAATGCTACAAATCATCACGCCACCGCCCTTGAATTTGTAACAAAAAATGTCAATAATACCCCCATGTTCTTAATTTTAATGTAAAGCGAGTAATCATGACGATTTTTAAAAATTTCCTAAAAACCACCACTATTACAACCGCTATCTTGGCAGGGGCAACTTTATCTGCAAATGCGTCTGATTTATCAGGATTTTCTGCCACTTATGTACTAAAAGCAGATGACAAAAAGGGCACAGCA
>NZ_JADFBZ010000074.1:0-9169 GCF_015223095.1 Moraxella sp. K127
AAACTTTAACTTAGCGTAATTAAATGCTGTCATTTTGCTTGCTCCTTATTTTTACCAAAAATTAATTCAATGTATATAATAACAATAATTAAAATCAAAAACCACTTTGTATATCCAGTTTTCTCAAAATAACTTTGCACTCTACCTATATCACTCTTTGGCGTAGAAACATAGATAATTTCTTGGGTCGTTTGGTTGACAAACTTACCTCTAAGGATAATAACATCATTAATATTATTATTCTTTCTATCTGTAAACGAGACAATACTCACACCATAACCAGTAAAATCATAGCCAAAATTTTTTTATCAGAGCAAAGGGCATTTTCTGTGCCAACAAACTCGCCACATTTTGCACTATATGCCCTACCATGATTATCCCTGACGTAGACACTTGTGCCTTTTTTATTATTGACATTATAAGACAACCCATCAAGAAGGTCTATTGAGATATACCTATCCTCTTCTATAATTGCAATAATGGGCTTTATAGATAAAATGATTGGTATAGGTAAAAAAATAAAGAAAAATAGGATTTTTCTTTTGATTGCACTCATATTTGCCTCCCTACTGATATATAAAAATTATATAAATATTTATAACATCTTTCAAAACCTAATTGTTGGAAAAACCCATGCCAAACAAAAAATTAAATTACCAGTCAAAAAATTTAAACCATTGTAGACCTATTCATCAAATAATGCAAAGGAAATAAGCGTATACTCAGATAAATTTAAAATCGCCCCAATTCATAATCACAAAGTGCGTATGACACACCCACGCTCAAAATGGCGTTTGTGGTACTTTTGTGGTTTGGACATCATTCACAACACAAAAAGCAAACCCAATTTACAATAAAAAACCGCACTTGAATAAGCACGGTTTTAAAAAGCACCAAACTAATTTAGCCACCAGCGTCAAGTAGCATATTACGAATATGACCGATAGCCTTAGTGGGGTTTAGACCCTTAGGACACACAGACACGCAGTTCATGATACCACGGCAACGGAACAAGCTAAATGGGTCATCAAGCCTGGCCAGACGAGCTTGAGTGTCGGTATCACGGCTGTCGATGATAAAGCGGTAGCCGTTAAGTAGGGCTGACGGCCCCAAGAACTTATCTGGGTTCCACCAAAATGACGGACAAGATGTAGAACAGCACGCACATAAGATACACTCATACAAGCCATTCATCTTCTCACGGTCTTCTGGCGACTGCAAACGCTCTTTTGGCGGAGCAGGTTGTGAATTGATTAGGAACGGATGAACTTTTTCGTACTGGGCGTAGAATTGGTTCATGTCCACCACCAAATCCTTGATGACGGGCAGACCCGGCAGGGGACGAATGATGATTTTCTCTGGCAGGGTATTCATATTAATCAGGCACGCCAAGCCATTTTTACCATTGATGTTCATGCCATCTGAGCCACAGATGCCCTCACGGCATGAACGACGAAAGGTTAAGGTCTCATCCTGTTTTTTTAGACGCAGTAATACATCTAGTAGCATACGATCCGTATCTAACAGCTCAATCTCGTAGCTTTGCATATAGGGGGCTTTGTCTTTGTCTGGGTCGTAACGATAAATCTCTATAATGCGTTTGCCTCGACTCATGGGTTTCTCCATTGGAAATTTGGGATTTTTAACCGTTTTTGTTAAAAATAACCTAATTAAATTTGAAATGATAAATTTTGAAAATCGGCTTTTAAAAGTTGAGCTTTTAACCCAACTCATTAAAACAACTCATCAAAATTAGAACGTACGCACTCGTGGCTCACAGTAATCCACAGTCAAAGGCTTTTTGCGTACAGGTTTATAAATTACACGATTACCATCAGAATACCATAGCGTGTGCTTCATCCATTCATGGTCATTACGTCCTAGTGGCGCATGGCTGTCATCTTCTGGCTTTTCATAATCTAGCACGCTATGAGCACCACGGCATTCATGACGCAAGGATGCTGATAGCATGGTCGCTTTTGCCACTTCATATAGGTTGGCAACTTCGAGTGCCTCAATGCGAGCGGTGTTAAAGACGGCTGATTTGTCTTTTAGGTGGATTTGGGCAACTTTTGGAGCCAATGCCATGATTTTTTCTACGCCTTCGTCCATGAGTGCTTGCGTACGGAACACGCCAGCATGAGCCTGCATGGTATTACGAATCTCATCGGCAACTTCTTGGGCGTTGTAGCCTTCGGTAGAGTTTTGTAGCTTATCAAGACGAGATTGGGTAAAGTCTAGCACTCGCGGGTCAAGTGGCTTATAACTGCGGTCTGATTTGGCAAATTCATCTAGGATATGCTGACCTGCCGCACGACCAAACACCACTAGGTCAAGCAGTGAGTTCGTGCCTAGACGGTTTGCACCGTGTACTGACACACACGCACATTCGCCAATGGCGTACAAGCCTTTAACCACACGACCTTCGGTATATAGACCTTGTTCGTCCACATGACCGTCTAGCACAGGCACGGTTACTTGACCGTGAATGTTGGTTGGGATACCGCCCATCATATAGTGAATGGTAGGCACGACAGGCACGGCTTCTTTGGCGATGTCCACGTTGGCAAAGTTGTGGCTAATCTCAAACACAGACGGCAAACGCTTCATCAAGGTGTCCAGACCCAAATGCGTCATGTCCATCAAAATGTAGTCGCCATTAGGACCACAGCCACGCCCTTCTTTAATCTCTTGGTCCATAGAACGAGAGACGAAATCACGGGGGGCTAAGTCTTTTAGTGTCGGTGCATAACGCTCCATGAACGGCTCACCATGCTTGTTACGCAAAATCGCACCTTCACCACGACAGCCTTCGGTCAAAAGCACGCCCGCTCCTGCCACGCCTGTGGGGTGAAATTGCCAAAATTCCATGTCTTGCAAAGGAATGCCTGCACGCACCGCCATGCCAAGACCGTCCCCTGTGTTGATGTAGGCGTTGGTTGAGGCACGGAAAATACGTCCTGCACCGCCTGTTGCTAGGATTGTGGTCTGAGCTTGGAATACTGAGATGTTGCCTGTTTCTTGGTCAAGGGCAATCACGCCATTGATATTGCCGTCTGCGTCCTTGATAAGGTCAAGGGCAATCCACTCCACAAAAAACTGCGTGCCTTTTTCTAGGTTCTTTTGGTACAGAGTGTGCAAAAGAGCGTGTCCTGTACGGTCGGCTGCCGCACACGCACGGGGAACAGGTTTTGCTCCGTATTCGGCAGAGTGTCCACCAAACGGACGCTGATAAATCGTGCCGTCTGCGTTACGGTCAAAAGGCATACCCATATGCTCAAGCTCGTACACGACTTTTGGGGCTTCACGGCACATATATTCAATGGCGTCTTGGTCGCCCAGCCAGTCAGAGCCTTTAACGGTGTCATAAAAGTGAAAATGCCAGTTGTCAGGACTCATGTTACCCAATGACGCACCGATACCCCCTTGGGCGGCAACAGTGTGGCTACGGGTTGGGAATACTTTGGTCAAAACGGCAACTTTCATACCGCCTTCAACGAGCTGTAAAGACGCTCTCATGCCTGAACCGCCACCGCCAACGATGACCGCGTCAAAGTTTAGGGTGGGGATATTTTCAATGGGTTTTTCTGGTGCTAATGCCATAATTATTTTTCCTATGAATATTTAAAAAGGACGATTTTGGAAAATTACCAAAAAATCATCACACCCCAAAACAGATACGCCAAAATGGCAACGATGACCACGCCTTGTAGAGCAATACGCAGTCCTGACGATTTGACATAGTCGGTAAATACCGTCCACATACCCACCCATGCGTGAAACACGAGCGACAAAATCGCCACAAGGCTAAATAACTTCATGGGCAAGCTCATCATAAAGCCATGCCATGCTTGATAATCCACTTGATTAAATAGGAAAAATCCTACCAACACCACAGAATAAAGGGCAAGCACCACCGCACTGATACGTTGTAGCACCCAATCACGAGAGCCTGAACCTGTCAGACCTGTGGCACTTTTAATGCCTGAATTGTTTCTTTTCATTAGAACATCACCCACACAAAGGACGCAATAATCAAGACAAATGCGATAACAAAGCTCACAATCGCCGCCGTCTTACCTGATTTGAACTCTTCGTTCATGCCAAGGTCAGCAAGTAAGTGCTTAACTCCCATGACAAAATGGTAAGCGGTCGCCGCCACAAAAATCCACGCCACAAACCTAAGGGCGATATTATTTAGCACCGTCTCAAACCCTTCTGGCGATGACAGTGATGTCTGTAAAATACACAGCATGACAGGCACAAGCAAAAACAGCACAATGCCTGATACACGGTGCAAAATAGAAGCCATAGCGATTGGGGACTTTGAGTTCACCGCAATCACTTGGCTTAGGGGTAAGTTAATCGGTCGGTTATCTTTCACGAGCGGGCGTCCTTATCAAAATGAGCCGTACAAAACGAACAAGACGGCAAGGAGAGCTGGCTTTTTGGGTGATTTTTGCCACAATTAAAATACAAAACGGCCTTTCAATTGTAAAATTAAAAACTTAAAATATCGGTTTTGGTTTTATCCGCCAAATCTGATGAGTTACCCTACATAAGTCGGCATGAGCATCATGAATATTATATAGAAAGATATTTTAAATTTTTAAACGCAAAAAATCACACCGTCAGGCTGTCTTTAAAAATAAGAAGTCTGAACACAGCGTTAAATCAATGTCGCTTGTATCACACAGTATCAGCGTGCCAAGCAACCATGCAAAAGCCATCAGGCTTAAACACTTCGCTATTTTTACTTTTACAAATCATTAAAAATCTTTAATCTTTTAAAAACCTTGTCCAAACAGCACATTTGAGAGCATTTATCGGTAAAATTTCACAGGCTTTTACCAAACTTTTTGTTAAATTTTTTGTGAAATTATCACAAAACTTATCACAAAATTTATCAAATGTCGTGTTACCCTATTGACAATGAAATTGATTATCGTTTTTTAAAATGACCTGCCAAGTTAAACAGATAAATTATAAAACGCTTGAACAAATTTTACAAACAAAATTACAACTTTTATGTAACCGACGTCAAATTTTTTGCTAAAATTTTAACCACTTTGACGATAATATTGTTACAAAATATGTCAAAAAATCCGTATGATGGCTAAGGTTTTTACGATTTGGACGGTCGGAACAAGATAAGCTTAGGCAAAAAAGTGAATGAGTGTAAGGACTTGGAGATTAATTACAATTTTTTAAGGAATTTATCGTGCTAGGGCTTGTAAGTTTGGCAAAGTTTTTGTATCATCATGATACTTGATGGCGATGATGAGCAACATGCCTTTGCTTTGGCAAACGGACGCACGTTGCAAGGAATTCAGCGACCAACAAGACCAAGGACATCATGCTCGGTTACCTGCCAGCATGCAAATTCACAATGCCAAATTAGCCCAAACCAAGCAGGATAAGGCTTTTGGGTCAGGATTTAGGCACCATTAAATAAGGTTATTATTATGACACAACAAGTGAAATTAGTCGTGGACGGCACGGAATATGAAATGCCAGTCCTAGAAAGCACATTAGGTCGCCCTGTATTGGACGTAAGTGCGGTGGCAAAAGCAGGTCTTTGGACATATGACCCAGGATTCATGGCGACCGCCCCCGTAGAATCCAAAATCACTTATATTGACGGCGACAAAGGCGAGCTTTTGCACCGTGGCTATGCCATTGACGATTTGGCGGACAATGCCGACTACCTAGAAGTCTGCTATGCCCTACTCTATGGCGACTTGCCAAACGCCGAAGAAAAAGACAAATTCTACACACGCATCAATGACCACATGGCAGTACATGACCAGTTGCGTAAATTCTTTGAAGGTTTTCGCCGTGATGCCCACCCAATGGCGATTATGCTTGGCGTGGTCGGTGCGTTGTCAGCGTTTTATCACAACCACCTAGACATCTCAGACCCACAACATCGTGATGACACTTGTGTGGACTTGATTGCAAAAGCCCCAACCCTTGCTGCCATGAGCTACAAATACTCAATTGGCGAGCCGTTCATGTATCCACGCAAGGATTTTAGCTACGCCGAAAATTTTCTATACATGATGTTTGCCACCCCTGGCGACAAAGATTACAAGCCAGACCCTGTATTGGTCAAAGCGATGGACAAAATCTTTACCCTACACGCTGACCACGAGCAAAACGCATCAACATCAAGCGTACGTTTGGTAGGCTCAACAGGTGCCAACCCTTATGCCTGTATCGCAGCAGGTATCGCTGCCCTATGGGGGCCATCACACGGTGGTGCCAACGAAGCGGTATTGACCATGCTTGATGAGATTGGCTCTATCGAAAATGTTGCTCCATTCATGGAAAAAGTTAAGACCAAAGAAGCCAAGCTCATGGGCTTTGGACACCGTGTCTATAAGAACTTTGACCCCCGTGCCAAAGTCATGAAAGAGACTTGCGATGAAGTGTTAGGTGCCTTGGGCGTAAATGACCCCAAGCTTGCCCTTGCTATGGAGCTAGAAAAAATCGCACTAAACGACCCCTACTTCATTGAGCGTAAGCTCTATCCAAACGTAGACTTCTACTCTGGCATCATCCTAAAAGCGATTGGCATTCCAACGTCTATGTTCACTGTTATCTTTGCCCTAGCTCGCACGGCAGGCTGGATTGCTCACTGGACAGAAATGCACTCAGAAGCATTCAAAATCGGTCGTCCACGTCAGCGTTATGTGGGTGAAAAACACCGTGCTTTTGTCAAAGTGGAAGACCGCAAATAATGCCTGTCTTTTAACAAATGACCATAAAATCCCCCAAGCGATTGGGGGATTTTTTACAAGACCATCATCATGAACAACCGCTTATCTGCTCATCTTGCCAAGCAAAACATCGTTTTTTCATTCCAGCGTTATGGCATAGACGCTCTAAACTTTATGGCGTTAGGGCTGTTTGGCACGCTGATTTTGGGGCTTATTTTAAAAAACATGGGTACATGGCTGTCCATGCCGTGGCTTGTTGATGTCGGCAGTCAAGCCCAAAGCATGATGGGCGTTGCCATTGGCGTGGGCGTGGCATATGGCATCAAGGCACCGCCTTTGGTCATGCTTGCTTGTACCACGGTCGGACTCATGGGGGCAAGCCCGATAGGGGCATTGGTCGCTGTCATCATAGCGGCAGAGTGTGGCAAATTCGTCCATCGCACCACGCCACTTGACATCATCGTCACGCCCCTGACCACGCTACTGACAGGGGCAGTCGTCGCCCACACCCTAAGCCCACTCATCTCATCTGCTCTCATGGGTATCTCTGATGTCATCACATGGGCGATGGGACTTAGCCCCATCATCATGAGCATGATGGTGGCGGTCGTCATGGGCGTGCTACTAACCTTACCTGTGTCCAGTGCCGCCATCGCCATCAGTTTGGGACTAAGCGGTCTTGGGGCAGGGGCTGCCACCGTGGGCTGTGCCGCCCAAATGATAGGCTTTGCGGTCATGAGCCACAAGGACAACGGCATAGGCACGGCACTCGCCTGCGGTCTGGGGACAAGCATGATACAACTGCCCAATCTCGTCAAAAATCCCAAACTGTGGCTACCGCCCATCTTGACAGGGGCAATCCTAGCTCCCTTTGCCACGGTCATGTTTGGCATGCAAAACATCCCAAGCGGGGCAGGCATGGGGACAAGCGGACTGGTCGGGCAGATTGGCACGCTTGATGTCATGGGAACATCCGCCCATGTTTGGGTGCTGATTGGGGCGTTTCATTTTGTCCTGCCTGCACTACTGTGCTGGCTGATTTATCGGTTTTTTATCAAAATGGCGTGGATAAAAGATGGTGATTTGCGACTTGATAAATCGTAAGTGCTACTCCCATCATCAATTTAAAAAATATCAAACATTTTGCAAAAATAACGCTTGCCATTTAGCAAAAAATACCTTATGATAATGTCCGTATTCAAAACTTTTTATATGTTATTTACCATGAATTACCCTGTTATCGCCACTCGTCATCATCACCATCACTCCTAAAATTCTTTTGGGCGTGTGGTTTTGCTTGAAAGAAAAAAGACTTTCAAGGCGATGGCACAAAAGACGGTATCAACCCTTGAAAGCAATTTCAAGGGTTTTTTGTTTTGGTTCTGGTTCAAAAGTATGTTACAAGAAAACCGTTCGTGGTGAGCTTGTCGAACCATGAAAAGGTTTTCTTTCACCCTTCGACAAGCTCAGGGCGAACGGAAAACCAGTTCAGTATATTTTTTAAGCTACTACCATGCTTTTTTAATCTTAAAGGAAAAATTATGAATCGCCTAAAAATCGCCATTCAAAAATCAGGCAGATTAAGCACCGACTGCCAAGACTTATTAAAGGCGTGCGGTATCAAGTTTCATTACAACAAAGACCGCCTAATCGTCTATGCCAAAAACGAAGCCATTGAGCTGTTGCGTGTGCGAGATGATGACATTCCTGCTTTGGTGTTTGATGGCGTGGCGGATTTGGGCTTTGTGGGCGAAAACGTGCTAGAAGAATGCGAGCTTGACCGTGCCAGTCGTGGACAAACGGTGGATTTTAAAAAATTAAAAGTCCTAGACTTTGGCGAATGCCGTCTGTCGCTTGCCGTACCAAAAGATACCGAATATCAAGGACTTAGTAGTCTTGCCAATCAGCGTATCGCCACAAGTTACCCCAATCTTTTAAAACGCTACATGGACAATCAAGGCGTACCGTTCAAAAACTGCCTGCTCACAGGCTCGGTAGAAGTTGCCCCAAGTGCAGGGATTGCGTCCGCCATTTGTGATTTGGTGTCAAGCGGGGTAACCTTGGAAGCCAACGGGCTAAAAGAAGTGGACGTGATTTTTCGCTCAAAAGCCTGCCTTATCCAAAAAAGCGACCCCCTACCTGCCGACAAACAAGCCCTAGTGGACAAACTACTCACTCGTATGACAGGCGTGGAACAGGCTCGTGAAAGCAAATACATCATGCTACACGCCCCAAAAGACAAACTTGACGACATCATCAAGCTCTTACCCGGCGTGGAAAACCCCACCATTTTACCGCTTGCCAGCGATGATGGTAAAGTGGCGGTGCATATCGTCAGTCAAGAGACCCTATTTTGGGAGACGATGGAAGCCCTAAAAACAGTCGGTGCCAGCTCTATTTTGGTATTGCCGATTGAAAAAATGATGATTTGATTTTTTGGTTTTTTG
>NZ_JADFBZ010000075.1:0-8632 GCF_015223095.1 Moraxella sp. K127
CCTGATCGGCTTTGAAGGATTATTGACAAGTTTTGATCGTCGGTAAATTGTTTGATATTAGGGTGTGTTGAACCTTTATAATTGGTAAGGTGCGTACTACGCACCAAAATTACAATTAAATTTATTTTTAAAAGAAATTGATTAAAAAATGATTTTAATGATAATATTTTGAAAAATTGAAAAATTGAAAAATTGAAAAATTGAAAAATTGAAAAATTGAAAAATTGAAAAATTGAAAATTGAAAATTGAAAATTGAAAATTGTAAGGGCGAATATAATTCGCCCTTACAATTTTAAAAAATAATTTCCTAAAAATCAATAAGTTGAAATTTTTAGTTGAGATTGAAGTAATGATTTACCTTATTTATCAACGATTTGGCAAATATTCTTTGACATCTTTGGCAAATTGACGTAACACGTTCACCGTGCTGTCCCAATCCAAGCAACCGTCCGTTACCGATTTGCCATATTCTAATTGGCTTAGGTCGGCAGGGATATTTTGGCGACCGCCTTTTAGGTGGCTTTCAATCATGAGACCCATGATAGATTTGTTGCCTTTTTGGATTTGTCCTGCGATATTTTGGATAACCATGGGCTGTAAGTAGGGGTCTTTGCCAGAGTTGGCGTGGCTTGCGTCCACCATGATTTTGCCGTTGGTTTTGCCACGGGCAAGCTCGTTTTCGGCGGCGGCAATGGCAGTTTCGTCATAGTTAGGCTGGTCGTTACCGCCACGCAGTACCACATGAGCGTATTTATTGCCTTTGGATTTGATGATAGACACTTGCCCGTCTGATGATAGTCCCAAAAAGCTATGCCCTGATTTTACCGCTTGCATGGCATTTACCGCCACGGTCATGGAGCCGTCTGTGCCGTTTTTGAAACCGACAGGGCAGGACAGACCGCTTGACATTTCACGGTGGGTTTGTGATTCGGTGGTTCTGGCTCCGATTGCCGACCAGCTAATCAAATCCTGCATATATTGGGGGGTGTTGGGGTCAAGGGCTTCGGTGGCACAGGGCAAGCCTTTTTCGTTAAGCTCCAACAGTAGCTTACGAGCCATACCCAGCCCTTTTTCGATGTCAAAACTGTCGTCCATGTTCGGGTCATTGATAAGCCCTTTCCAGCCTGTGGTGGTGCGTGGCTTTTCAAAATACACACGCATGACGATAAATAGCTCGTCTTTTAGCTCTTCTGCCAATACTTTTAATTTGTCCGCATACTCATGGGCGGCATCGACATCGTGGATAGAGCAAGGGCCAACGACAACCAAGATACGCTTGTCCACGCCGTCCAAGATGTCTTCGATGACCTTGCGACCGTGTAACACGGTGCTAAATGCTTGGCTAGATAGGGGGTAGGTGCGTTTTAGTTCGGCGGGGGTGATTAGGGGTGTGATTTTTTCAATATTCACATCATCAATTTCTGTATGGTGGGTTAAAAATGACATAATACCTGCCTGTATTCGTGGGTTTGGTCAAAGGGGTATTATGCACAGTTTTACACCGTTTGACAAGATAAAAAGTGAGAAAAAGGGCAAAAATTTTAAAAATAGTTTATGGGTTTTGACAAATTGATAATTTATGGTTATTCTTGCAAGATAAAAAAGTTGTGTTATAATTGTATTGACAAATTTATAGACAAATAGGTGTATTATGGCAAATATCGTGGCTCGTGTGGACGATGACCTAAAAACCCAATCCTTTTTGGCATTGCAAGAGCTTGGTATGACACCGTCCGAGCTTATCCGCCAAACCTTGCAATACGTGGCTTATCACAAAAAATTGCCCTTTAAAACGGTGGTTTTGACTGATGAAGATAGCGAGCTTTTGGCCCTTGCCAAAGAACGCCTTGACAATCCTGCCCCACGCATTAAAGTTAGTTTGGACGAACTTTAATGTATGAATTAGAATTTGACGAGCGGGCTTTAAAAGAATGGCAAAAGTTAGGCGACACCATAAAAACGCAGTTTAAAAAGAAACTGGCTAAGGTGCTACAAAATCCACACATCATCGCCAATCGCCTAAGCGGTGGACAAAATTTGTACAAAATCAAATTACGCTCGGTAGGTTATCGCCTTGTGTATCAAGTTGAAGATGATAAAGTGGTGGTGTTTGTCATTGCGGTGGGTAAGCGTGAGAAAAATGCCGTCTATGACACTGCCGAAGAACGGCTTGCCGAACGCCAATCGGACAATCAAGATACGCAACCTACCAAATAACGCTTTTGCCCAACGCCCCCAAATGTGCTATCATAGCCCCATTTTAGTTTTGAGAATGACAATGACCACGCCCACTTATTCTGAGATTTTATCTGTTGTTGCTGATGATTTTGCCGTCATGGACAAGCAGGTTTTTGGTTCGCTAAATTCCAAAGTTCAGCTCATCATGAAAGTATCCGACCACGTCATCAACGCAGGCGGTAAGCGTATGCGACCTTTGATGACCCTGCTCATCTCACGCATGATAAAGGACGAGCAGTACCAGCCAAGCCTAGAACTTGGGGCGATTACTGAGATGCTCCACACCGCCACGCTCGTGCATGATGATGTGATTGATGAATCTGGCATGAGACGGGGGCGACCGACCGCCAATGCCACTTGGAACAACGCCACGGCTGTACTGGTGGGTGACTATCTTATCGCTCGCTCGTTTAACCTTTTGACAGGGTTTGGCGATATGACGCTATTAAAACTGTTCTCGGATGGGACGTGCGACATTGCCGAAGGCGAAGTTTTGCAACTGCAACATCAGCACAACATTGAAACGACCGAAAGCGACTATCTACAAATCATTGATGGCAAGACTTCACGGCTTTTTATGATGGCGTGTGTGGGTTCGGCTCTACTGCATGGCAAGCATGATGATAAGGAATTGCTTGCCAATTTGTCCGATTTTGGGCAACATTTTGGCAATGCCTTTCAGATGATTGATGACGTGCTGGATTTTATGGGCGACAGCCAAACAATGGGCAAAAATCTAGGCGATGACCTAGCCGAGGGTAAGCCGACCCTGCCGATTATCAAAACTTTAGAAATCCTAAAACAGACCAATAGCGATGACTATGACAAACTAAGAATTGCCGTACAAACGGGCAAAACGGACAATGCCGAGACGCTCATCGGCTTGGTGAAATCATCAGGGGCGTTGGAATACTGCAAAAATCGGGCGTTGGACGAAACTCGCCTTGCCCAAACAGCTCTCATGAAACTGCCTGATAACAAATACCGCCATGCGTTGTATCAATTGACGGAGCTTGCGAGTGCTAGATTGGTGTAATCGGTTGATTGGACGTGTAGGGGCGAATCACATTCGCCCTTATTTATGTGTGAATGTATAAAAGTGCAAATATGTACACTAAAAATCTTGACAAAAATCAAATCAATATTATAATATCACGTCATTTGTAACAAAATATTTCAAATTTAACCGCTCATTTTAATAAGCGTGATAGGATAATCATGATTTTTCTAATTTCCGCCATTTGTGCCAGTGTTTTGGTGTCTATTTTTTTAAAAGTGGCACGCCGTCAAGGTATTGACATCTCCCAAGCCATTTTGGTGAATTATATCACCGCCATTATTTTATGTATTTTTTTATTAAAGCCTAGTGTTAATATTGGCGAAATTATGGCAAATGGGGCGTTTATTGTCATCGCCTTGGGCGTGCTATTGCCAAGCGTGTTTATCATCATGGCAAAGGCGGTGCAACTCGTTGGCATTGCCAAATCAGACGTGGCACAGCGTTTGGCGTTATTTTTGCCGATATTGGCATCATTTACCATTTTTGGCGAAAGTTTAACACTTGCCAAAGGTATGGGTATTATTTTAGCCTTTTCATCTTTAATCGCCCTAACTTATAAACCCAACCATGCCAAAACGGATAATTCATTAAATATCAAAAACACCGCCCTGATATTAGGTGGGGTATGGGCAGGCTATGGCGTGATTGATATTTTATTTAAACAAATGGCAAAATTGGGTAATGCCTTTCCTAATACCTTGCTTGTCAGTTTTATATTGGCATTTGTCTTGTTATTTATTTATTTAATCATTAATAAAACCAAATGGCAAGGTAAAAGTTTGATTAGTGGGATTTTACTGGGTGCATTAAACTTTTTTAATATTTTATTTTATATCAAAGCTCATCAAGCCTATAAAGATGACCCAACCTTGGTATTTGCCGGCATGAATATCGGCGTGATATGTTTGGGGGCGGTTGTGGGATTGTTTATTTTTAAAGAAAAAATCTCAAAAATCAACGGCATGGGGATTATTTTGGGTGTGTGTGCGGTGTGGTGTTTGTTTTATTTAACATAGGTGTGGATATATATCAGAATTTATAAAAAACGCCAATATCACGATTGGCGTTTTTTATCGGATTAATAGTTAATGCTAACTTCGCCTTCTACCCCGTCTTTTAGGGTGTAGATTGTGCATTGGCGTGGTTGATTGTTATTTTTTGGAAATAAGTCAAAAGGCATAAAGCACATTGGCGAGATTTTAACGTTGTCATACACCAAAGGCAATACAGATGAGCCTGTACGTCCAACAACACCAAATTTACCGTCCTTTATGACGATAATCAGATGAGTAAAGAGGTCTGATTGTATGTTATCATAGATAAGGGGAATGACGGCTTTGCCTGTTTTATCAATCGCCCCGAGCTGTATTTTATCGCCGGACTTTTTGCCAACAAAGGCAATGGGTTCGTTATTGATGCTGGGGTTTGTTATGGCTTTGATTTTTAAAATGGGTGCATAAAATGGCAAAGCAAAATCATAATCTAGCCCACTCACCAATTTGCCCGTTTTATCAATAAAGCCGTATTTGTCATCTTTGACCACCAAAGACAGCTCATCGGTAAATCCATAAATAAAATCATAATCTAAACCAAAATCAACCATGACATGATATGGCTTGTCAAAATCAATGCCATGATATTGGTCGGTGGTAAATTTTATCATGCCCCATTTGCCATTTTTGGAGACAGGTAAAATGCCTTGCTCTATTTTACCGTGTTTATCATATTCAAAAGGTAAGATGACTTCGCCTTTGTCATCATACATGCCATATTTACCTTGTTTTTTGGCAAAATAAGCAGATTTGCTTCTATGTGCTTTAATGACACTTACATCATGTAATTCATCATTTGTCAGGTCAATAACGACTTTGCCGTTTTCGTCAAGCACGCCAAAAAGCCCTTGTTTTTTGACGATATAATGCGAATCTTGTCTTATTATGTCATCATAAACCGTATCAATGATGACTTTGCCATCCCTGTTAATCACGCCATATAAATCTGATTTGACAACAATCATGGAAGTGCCATTAAATTTTTCAATCTCATCATAAATGGGCTTGATGACAACGTTACCCTGTGCGTCTTGATAGCCGTATTTGTGCGTGATGGGGTCTTGTATGGAGATAAGCTCATGATGATGGGCGTTGGCACGTTGTAATGCCCGTTGTTCTAGTCTTATTTTAGCTTCCATTTGAGCTTTGAGTTCATCTTGGCGTCGGGCTTCTGTTTGGCTTGGGGTTTTGTCTTGGGGTGGCGTGGTGTTGGCATAAGATGAATTGACCAAAATCATCATGGTAAATAAGGATTTGGCAAAAAGTGTGGGGCGTGTTGTCATGGCAGTTTTTCCATAAAAATATTAGGGTATATTTTACCACAAACTTTTGCCCAATTTGTCAAAATCCATTATAATAGCCAACCATTTGCCCGAAGAATTTAGATTATGAGCCAACTAAACCCCCGCCAACAAGAAGCCCTAGCCCATGTTTCAGGCCCTTTGCTCGTTCTGGCAGGGGCAGGGTCGGGCAAGACATCGGTCATCACCCAAAAAATCGCTCATCTTATCCAAAACTGCAACACGCCTGCCGAGCGTATCACGGCAATGACCTTTACCAATAAGGCGGCAAGGGAGATGAAAGAGCGTGTCAAAAAGCTCCTGCCAAGCGAGAAAACTCGTGGGCTGACGGTGTCTACGTTTCACCAGTTTGGCTTGCAGTTTTTGCGGTATGAACTCATTAACACGCCCCTAAAAGGTAATTTTAGTATCATGGACGCCGATGACAGCAAACGCCTGCTTGCCGAGCTAATGGTGCGTGATAACCTATCAGGGGCGGAGCGTGCGGACATGGTGGGTAAGGCGATTAAGATGATTAGCGACTGGAAAAATGACCTAGTCGCCCCCGAAGATGCCGAGCGGACACTGACCGACCCCGAAGATGTGATTTTTGCTCACCTGTATGGACTCTATGAGCGGAATTTGCGAGCGTATAATGCGGTGGATTTTGATGATTTGATTGTCCTGCCTGCTCGCATTTTAAAAGAAAATGAGCGAGTGCGTGAAAAATGGCAAAACCGCATTCGCTATCTGCTCGTGGACGAGTATCAAGACACCAACACCGCCCAATATGAGCTTATCAAGCTACTGGTGGGTATTCGGGCAAGGTTTACGGTGGTGGGCGATGATGACCAATCTATCTATGCGTGGCGTGGGGCAAAGCCTGAAAACATGGCGTTATTAAAGCAGGATTTCCCCAATTTGCACGTTGTCAAGTTAGAACAAAACTACCGCTCGACCAACCGCATACTGGCGTCTGCCAATGCTGTGATTACCAATAATGAGCATATTTTTGAAAAATCGCTGTGGTCGGACAAAGGGCATGGTGAATTAATCCGTGTGTTAAGCTCGCCCGATGATGGGGTGGAAGCGGAACGGGTGGCAAAAGAGATAGTAACGCACCGCCTAAGACATAACAACTCATGGGAGCAGTATGCTGTGCTGTATCGCTCTAACTTTCAGGCTCGGGTGCTAGAGGCTGAACTGCGTTCATTGCAGGTGCCGTATAAGCTCTCGGGTGGTACGTCATTTTTTGCTCGCACGGAGATTAAGGACGTCATGAGTTATTTGCGGATTATTCTAAATCCTGATGATGATGCGGCATTTTTGCGGATTATCAACACGCCCAAGCGTGGCATGGGTTCGGCAACCCTAGAAAAGCTCGGACTGTTCGCCCAAGAACACAGCCTATCGCTACTGTCCGTCTGCTCTCATGCAGGGCTAAAATCGGCGGTGGGGGCAAAGGCAGGGGCGACCCTTGCCAGTTTTGGGGAGTTCATCGAGCATTATACCCGTGAGCTTTATGATAACCCCGACCCCATGCCACTGGTGCGTCAGATGATTATGGAGACGGGGTATATTGACTACATCAAAGAAGACAGCAAAACGCCCCAACAAGAAAAAAACCGCCTTGACAACATCGAATCCTTGTACTCGTCCATTCATGCACTCATTGACCGTGCCGAAGATGATGATGAAAAAAGCATTGAAGCGGTGATTCGTAAGCTTGTGCTACTAGACATGCTAGAACAACAGCAAGAAGAAGAAAATACCAACAAAGTTAATCTCATGACCCTGCACGCGGCTAAGGGGCTTGAATTTGATTTTGTGTATATCATTGGGGTCGAAGAAGACATCTTGCCACACCGTAACTCTATCGTCTCGGAGACGGTCGAAGAAGAACGCCGTCTCATGTATGTGGGTATCACACGGGCAAGGCATGAGCTGACCTTGATGTACGCCCAAAAACGCAGGGCGGGCAAAGAGTATCGCCAGACCACGCCGTCACGCTTTTTGGACGAATTGCCAAGCGACCATATTGATTATCCTGCCAAACGCCAAAAGTCTGCCGACCCGAACAAGGTTGCCACAGACTATTTGGCAAACATTCAAGCAATGCTTGCCGCCAAACGTAAAGGCTAATCGTTTATCATTTTACCCATCGTTAATCTATTTATAAAAATCTGAGTATGTCATGTATCCATTTTTACGCCTAACCCAAAACATCATCAGTAGTGCAACCGCTTACCACAAAAGCAAAAAGTCAGGCACGGTGCTTGGTCTGACTGACACGACCGAGTATTGCTTTACCGCCAATGTGAATGACATTGATAACTTCTTTGAGATGAACAATGGGCGGATTTTGACGTTGTTTGACCTAGGGCGTAATGACTTTGCCATTCGCACAGGTCTGGGCAAAAAACTTGTACAAAAGCGGTGGGGCTTGGTGGTGGCAGGCAGTACCATTCAGTATCGCAAACGTGTGCGACTCTTTGATAAAGTGCTGATGAAAACTCGGGTATGTGCCATTGATGATAAGTGGTTCTACATGGAGCAGACGATGTGGGTTAAGGGTAAATGCACTTGTCATGCACTGCTTCGTACGGCAGTGACCAACTTTATGACGGGTAAACCCATACCGACCGCACAGGTGCTGTCATCGCTTGGCTATGATGGGGTGAGCCTACCGCCTGATGAATGGGTGCAAGCGTGGATAGATGCGGACAAACAGCGGCCGTTTCCGCATTAAATATCAGCAAACCTTTTAAAAGGCTTTATAAAACATATACACCCAAGAAACTTTAAAATTACTACAAATGCAATAAATCTCTTTCCAAACTAAAAATAAACCCTTATAAGTATTGGGGTTGAAGTTTTTAAAAATCCATAAAAATCAGGGTTTGTAAAGAAGTCTAATGATGTCTGGACGTAGGGGCGTGCTGAGCACGCCTTGTATAGTAATATCAAGTTGGTTGGGTGTAATACATAAAAGGGGATAGAT
>NZ_JADFBZ010000076.1:0-8342 GCF_015223095.1 Moraxella sp. K127
ATTTTTAAATTTTTGCTTGCTAGACCGCTTGCATTTTGCTATCTTAGCACTTTGCCCATTCAAAAGGACTTGCCAATGTAACTCATATCTCATCTTTACCTACACTTAAAATTTTTAAAAACACCCAACTTTCAACATTATGCAAGCCGTTGATTTATCAAGGGCGAATGTGATTCGCCCCTACAATTCAAAAACCATCAATAGTCAATACGTTATCATTCTGAGTTGAGATTGGGTTAAAAACTTTGGAAAGTTCTGTATGAGACACGCTCTACTATTTACCCCTGCTTTTGTGGCAAGCCTTGCCTTTGTTGGTATTGCCCAACTTATTGTCGCATCATCCACCTTTTTTATCGCAAATCTTGCCAAAAGTGTAACGGACGGCACGCTATCGCTGCCTTATCTTATTGGTTTTGTGACATCTTTGACACTCGTACTGATACCGCTTTATTTTGCCAGTATCTTTTTGGAAAAAGCCAAATTTGACTCGCTAGCACGTTATAACACTTTGTTTGATAAGCATTTTTTGGGAAAATCATGCCATTATAACAACCACACTCTAAAACAGACCGCCACCGCCATGCTCGCCCAAGAAAGCAAACACACCCTTGATGACAGCTTACTTGGCGTTTTTGATATGATAACACTACTATTAAATGTCGGATTTAATCTGATTGTCATTGCATGGGTGCTAGACGGCTTTATTTTATTGGGTTATGGTCTGGGCATGGTGCTTGCCATGGGAGCGGTACATTTATTTAAAGGCAGGCTTGGTAATCTTGCCAAAACCGCCCAAATGTCTCGGCTCATGCTGATGTCGGGGCTATCAAAGGCGTGGGATAATGTGATTATTTTTAATAAATACAATTACTTACGACACAATCGCACTCTGACAGACACCCTTAACAAAGCCAAAACCGACAGTATCCATGCCAAATCCATGCGACACCTAAGCAGTAATGTGGGAATGCTTGTTTTGCTTGTGTGCGTCTTGACGGCAAGTGGCGTGTTGTTTTGGCAAAATTTGGGGGATATGGCGATGCTTGCCATGCTCGTTGCTACGTTGCCACGCCAGATTCAAATGCTTCAAATGAGCCATGAACTCATTGGCTATCGGGCGGAAATTAGCACACTCATGGCTCGGCTTGACGGGCTAATCCAATTGTTTGATACGCCAAATGCCACGCTTGACAAGCACATTAAAAAAGATAGAATTTTTGTCAAACAGACCAATCAAGTCTTTGATTTTGATGAATTTTTGAAAAATCCGCCCAGCACAGGACGCATTACCCTTGTTGGCGATAATGGCGTGGGCAAATCGTGCGTGCTTTTGACATTAAAGAACAGGCTTAGCGAGCGTGCTTATTATCTGCCCGCCAAGCATGAGCTGATTTTTGATAATACCGAAGGCTCAACAGGACAGCGACTTATCGGTGAAATTGATGAGCTAACGGGCGATGATACGCCTATATTGCTCCTTGATGAGTGGGACGCCAATTTGGATGGCGTGAACACGGACATCATTCACGCCAAGTTAGATGAAATTGGCAAAACAAGGCTTGTCGTGGAAGTTCGCCATTGATGTGGATTTGCAGGATGCATCAAACCCCAACCAAGCCTATCATCAAAGCATTCACTACTATCACAAGCCTCACGGTTACCCCAAGCTCCTTGCCCAGACGAGCAGGGCTATGGCGGTGCGTGATGACAGCATGAGTGTGCTTGATAAGCAGGGGTAAACACAATACCAACGCCCACGCCCTATCACCAAAGACAACAGCGTGATAGCCATAGCACATCATCGCCCCATACAAAAGGACAAAATAACCTACAATGCGATAACACCCCAACACAATGGCAAGCGTTGTCTTGCCACTGGTGCGGTCGGTGTCAGTATCTCGCAAGTTATTGATGTACAACACACAGGCGGACAACAGCCCCACACCTGTGGCGATGGGCAGATTTTGGGCGATGTCCGCCCTGCCCGTTTGTAGATAATAACCGCCAAGCACCGCCACATAGCCAAAGAAAATCAGAACGGCAAGCTCGCCAAGTGCATGATAACCATAAGGTTTTTTTCCCATGGTATAGCCCAATGCTCCCAAAATCGACACCGCCCCCAAGCCAAAAAACAGCACAATTTGGTAAACTGTTAAAGGACTTAGCCAAATCAGCATCGCCCCTGCCATCATGGTTTGGGTAAGCCAAAGGACAAGCCACGCCCGAAATCTGCCTGCCGACACCGCCCCACTGCCGACAAGACGGGCTGGGCTGTCATGATGACGATCTTTATCGGTGCCACGAATGCCATCGCCCAAATCGTTGGCAAGGTTTGACAAAATCTGCAAGGACAAAGCGGTATAGATAATCAGCACACACAACGCCCAATTATCCAGCCCAAATCCGCCAAGCGTGCGATACGCCAAGCCCTGCCCCACCCCAAGGCTCATAATGGCAATGGGGTAGGTGCGTGGGCGAGTGGCGTGGATAAATTGGGCGATGGGCGAATTGGCAGATGACATGATAAGCCAAGTGGGTTTGCGAGTTGGGTTTTAAAGGTATTTTTGAGCGTTTTAAAAATATTTAGGCTTTTTCTTTTTTTGCTCTAAATGTCGTCCAAAACCCCGACAGGGCATAAATCACGCCAATGGCAAGCACGCCCACAGGAATGTCATAAAGGGCAATGCCCATGATAAGCACGCCAATAATTAGCCCAACAAAGGGGATTTTTTGGCGGTCAAATTCTTTAAAGCTATAATATTTGACATTGCTCACCATAAGCAGTCCACAGATGACCGTCCATACCGCACAGATGGTGGCGAGCAGTTGGGGGCTAAAACCCATTGCATGGTCTCTTGCCACCATCACGCTTGACGTTACCAAAATCGCTGCCAAAGGACTTGCCAATCCGATAAAGTATTTTTTATCCACCGTGCCGATTTGTACGTTAAATCTTGCCAAGCGAAACGCCGCACAGACACTAAACACAAAGGCACACGTCAGCCCAAACCGCCCAAATTCATGCAATGCAAAATGATACACAAGAATGGCAGGGGCAAGCCCAAAAGCGATACAGTCGGCAAGGCTGTCGAGTTGCTCGCCAAAGGGGCTTTGGGCGTTTAAGAGTCTGGCGGCTCGTCCGTCCATACCGTCCAAAATGGCGGATAAAAAAATGGCAAGGCACGCCTTATCAAACCGCCCTTCGCTACTGGCAACGATAGAAAAAAATGCCGAGAGCATGGACGCACTGGTGATAAGATTGGGAATGGGATAGACCCCACGGCTTATCTTTTTTTGATTGCCGTGTTGTTCGGTCTCAACGACTTCAAAGGTAATGCCGTCATGGTCGTCTGGGTCTTTTGGGATTTGGGTTGTCATGGTGTTTTTGATTTAAAATATACTGTAAAAGAAAACCGCTCAAAGTAAGCTAAGTCGAACCATAGTGGTTTTCCTACCCTTCGACAGGCTCAGGGCGAACGGAAAACCTAGTTCGGCATACTTTTGAATGACTACGATTTTAACTTATTAAAATAATCACTCCCCAACCAACCATTTAACCACCGCCATGTCGTCCATATTCATGGCAGGTGCGTCTTTTGGTTTTAGGATTGGGGCGAGCGTTTGCAAAATGGCTTTGGCGTGTTCGTCAAATTGCCAAGGCGGATTGATGATGTGTAGCCCTGTGCCATTCATGCCCACCGCCACGTCATTGGGGTATAGGTTTAGCTCACAGACAAGCTGACGGCGGATGTCGGTGCGTTTCATTTTTTTATAAAACAATTCCACCGCATCGACATTTTTGATAGGATACCACAGCACAAATGTCCCTGTGGCGAATTTCTTATGACTTGCCACAAGCAAATCCACCAAACGGCTAAAATCCTTATGTTCCTGCTCAAAAGGCGGGTCAAGCAGGATAATGCCACGTTTTTCCTTGGGCGGTAGTACGGCAGGCACGCCTTCAAAGGCATTGCGATGATGAATGCCAATGGGAAGTTGATAAAGCTGATAGTTTAGGGCGTCATACTCGTCCGCCACCGCTTCAAAGGCTTCAGCACGCAAGGGGGCGTTGTCCGAATGGTTTTGGGCATGATTGGCAATCCACCAAGGCGAGCCGGGGTAGACGTGCTTATCATAGGTCTTGCGAGCGGTGTCAAGGTCTAATAGATACTGGGCAATGGCTTTTGGCGGTGTGCCAAGGTTGGCATTTTCTAAGGCACGAATACCCTTGTCCGCTTCGCCTGTTTTGGTGGCTTCGGTGCTTTCTAGCGAGTACAGCCCACGCCCGCCATAAGCGTCAAGCACATAAAAAGGCTTGGCTTTGGCACTAAATTGGGCGAGCAGTTGGAGTAATAAAATGTGTTTGGCAACGTCAGCGAAGTTGCCTGCGTGGTAGGCGTGTTTGTAATTCATGGGAAAATGCGTGTAATTTTAAATGACTTATGGTAGCATAACTCACGATTTTTGGCTATTTTTTATTTTCATTCTCGTTTTCATCGGCTTCATCAGTCGGACTATTTAGAAAATTTAAAAACTTCTTTAAATTCACCCGAAACAAAAACGGCATGCCAAACCACGCAATCATCGCCAAAAACAGGCTCATGTAGAACGCCACCGCCCAGCCCTTAATCGCCATGGCAAGAGCAAATGCCAACAGCCCCATGCCCACCACCAAAATCATCTTTAAAATGCCCTTTTGGATAATGCGATAGCGACCCAAAATGAACAGATGATACAAACTTATCGGCATGGACAAGCCAATCAGCACATAGGGCAGGTAGTGAAACGCCCAATACACCACCCCACTGTCTTTGAACGTCGCCATGCTCGCCAACGTGCCAAACACACAAAAACACACAATCGCCCCATAACCCAAATACACGCTGACGTTGGCAAGCCCTATCGCTTGCGTGATGACTTGGATGATTTGCTGATGTTTGGCTTGGGGGTTGGATTGGGTCGGGTTGGGGGCGTGGTTATCCATGCGTGTCCTTTTATTTGTGTGGTTGGGCGGTGTTTGGTGTACCTAATTTTGATATCGGATGAGATTACACGCCCTAATCTTTGCCTTTTTGTTCATTATCATGATAACTGCCAACATAGCGGGCAAGCTCTGGCGAGTTAAAATAACCATCAACCAACAAGCACGCCGAGACATCATCAATTGGGTCTCGCTCGTGCTTTATCCAGCCACGCTCCCATGCCATCATGCGAGCTTCGTGCGATGACAGGCGTTCGTCATACATATATACCTGCACGGGCAAATGGCGTTCACCCAGACGGTGTGCCAGACGGCGAGCGAATTTAGCCGCTCGTTTAGAAAGCATGGAGTCGGTACCGTCCATGTTCAGCGGTAAACCGACCACCACCACATCAATCCGCCACTGCTCAATGATACCCAGTAGATTATCCCAGTCAGGTTGTCCGTTGTCCATCGCCAAAATGTCAAAGGGGCGTGCGTCTGCACTTAGGCTGTTGCCCAGTGCCATGCCCATTTTTTTGACGCCAAAATCTAGGGCTAAAATCAAAGTCGGTGTTGTCATGAAATTCCTATTATTTTGGCAAATCAAAAAATCGGTCACAGGTAAAGCAAATTGGCTTTTTAACTTTTTAAAACATCACGTTTAAAAATCAAACAAACCCCGTGGTCAAGGTAAATTTATCAGGGTCAATGCCCAGTTTGTCATAAGCCAACATCAATCTGTCTTCAAACTTCGCCCGAAACAATATCTCCAAATCAGCAGGGCAAACCAGCCAGTCCTGCTCGCTTATCTCCTGCTCCAACTGCCCTGCCGTCCAGTTACAAAACCCCATGCAAAGCAAAAAGTGGGGCAAGCTGTCGCCCGATATCAGGCTTAGCACGTCTTTACTGGTTGTGATACACACGTTCTCGCCCACCGCAAACGACGACGCAAACTCGGGCAGTCCTGTATGTAGCACAAAACCCGCTTCGGGACGGATAAAGCCCCCGTGCATGGCAGGGGTGTTCATTGCCTTTTGGCTGGCGGGCAAATCAAGCTCGTGTAGCAAACCGCCCACCGAAGCACCGAGGGGCTTATTAATCATAAATCCCCACGCCCCGTCAGTGCTGTGACGGCAGATATAAATCAATGCGTCAGCAAAGCGTTCATCAGGCATGGACGGACTGGGCAATAAAAAATGATGTGTTAAGTTGGAAAATTTTTTCAAATCAGCTCGCTTGGGGATGTCATTATCATTAAGGTCAATATGGGGCAAAATCGCCATTTTACAAGGTTTGTGGATGGTAAGGCTATGAGCTGGCTTTATTAATATCATCAAGCAAGCCCTTGACATGAGCCCGAGTCGCTTCGGTGATGTTCACCCCACCTGACATGCGTGCCAACTCATCAATTTGTCTGTCGCCTGTGATGATGGACAAATGGCTCATCGTCTGCTCGCCATGCTCTTTGTGTACCAAGATATGACGGTGTGCCGCCGCCGCAACCTGTGCTTGGTGCGTGATGGCGAACAACTGCTGATGGTCGCCCAAACTTCTTAGTAGCTCACCCACCACCTGAGCTGTACCACCACTGATACCCACGTCCACTTCATCAAACACCAAGGTCGGGCGTGTCTCTTGATTCACGCCTGCACTCATGACCTGCATGATGAGAGCCATGCGAGACAGCTCGCCCCCTGACGCCACTTTGTGTAGCGGTTGCATGGGCATGCCGACATTGGCACTAAACATGAGAGCGATGTCAAACATCCCACTACCGCCATACTGATGTGTCTCTTTGGGGCTAAACTCAAAGACACAGCTGGCGTTCGGCAAGGCAAGTGCCGATAAGCGATGAGCCAGTTCGTCAGCGATTTGTGGGGCGATTTTGGTACGTTCGTGGTGCAGTTTGTCCGCCACACTCACATACTCATCCCATGCCCCTGCCACCTGCTCATCCATGGTCTCGTTGTCAGGCAGGCTCTCTAATTTGTCCAGTTCCGCCTGCCACTGCCCTGCCTGTGCGGTCAGCTCGTCTGTGGTCGTGTGGTATTTTTTGGCAAGGCGATGAGCCAGCCCCATGAGATTATTAAGCTCATCTAGTCGCTCTTCGTCAGGCAGTGACTGCTCGGCATAGTCCATAAGCCGTGCCACCGCATCATCTATCTGCTCGGACGCTTGGGTAAGTAGCTCGCTACACTCGGCGAACACTCGGCTTTTGTCCGATAAGTTATCACAGATTTTTAGACTGCGTGCTAACAGACTAGACACACTCATCTCGTCATTGTCTAGGTGCGTGACCGCTTGCACCGCTGACTGCATGAGATTTTCAAGGTTGGACAGCTCATCATACTCTTGCTCTATCTCGCTGATGTCCACCGCCATGAGTGGCTCAATGTCGCTTAGGCGTGATGACAAAAGTGCCATGCGGTCGGCACGCTGAGTGGACATGGCACGAGCGTCATCGGCTTCTTTTTTTAGGCGTTGGTATGCCCCAAAGGCGTCTTTGGTCGCTGATTTTAGGGTGTGCAAACCCCCCACATCATCTAGCCAATCGATGACAAACTGCGGTTTTAGCAGTTCAAGCCCTGCATGCTGTGAGTGGATATTGACCAAAATGCTGCCCAGTGATTTTAGTTCACTAAGGCTCGCTGGTACGCCATTTATCCATGATTTTGAGCGTCCGTTGGCACTGATTTTACGGCGGATG
Source organism: Moraxella sp. K127 (assembly GCF_015223095.1). Lineage (NCBI taxonomy): Bacteria > Pseudomonadati > Pseudomonadota > Gammaproteobacteria > Moraxellales > Moraxellaceae > Moraxella > Moraxella sp. K127. The sequence continues at coordinate 7,671 of NZ_JADFBZ010000076.1, forward strand.
AGCAGTGTGTCTTCTTCTAGCTCTCGCTCATGCTCGGCAAACCACTGGCTCACCTTGTCATTATCGGTTACATCAAACTCGCCAAACACCGACGCTTCACTCTCGCCAAAACGCACCATGCCAGCGTCAGCTCGTCCGCCCACACACAGCGATAAAGCGTCCAATATCAAGGACTTACCTGCACCTGTCTCGCCCGTGATGACATTAAAACGCTCATCAAAGACGATTTCATGGTGCTTAATCAAAGCCAAATTATCTAAGGTTAGGGCTGTTAGCATGAATGTTCCATTATAAGTATGAATCGTTGCGATATTTTAGCACAATCGGGACTTGTTTGGATAATTTGGTCGGGTAAAAGAAATTTACAAGCCCAACGCACCAATCCCAAGCCCAATTTTAAAATTATCTAGGATTGATTTTAGCCATTTAGACTTTTAAGAATCAAATCCCACTTTCCTGCCCAAATATACAAATTATCGATTAAAAAACACATTTTTCCAAAACACAAACCAACCGCAAATGAATTTTATGGATAAAACTGCAAATATAAATGCAAAATTCCAGCTAAAACCATTTGCCCAATGTTGTTTATCAAACAACAAAACCGCACTCATTTCTAAGAAAATAAAATAAAGAATGATTGACAAAAACAACAATGTCATCGCCACTGTT
>NZ_JADFBZ010000077.1:0-8066 GCF_015223095.1 Moraxella sp. K127
AAAAAGACAGCAGGACTGTCTTTTGGATGAAAGAAAATTTTATTTAAGAAGAGTGCCAAACCCTGCTTTGAGCTTGTGCAACTTTGGTGGGATGGCAAAGTTACAATAACCTTGAGTGGGATTTTTGGCAAAAAAGTTCTGATGATAATCTTCTGCCTGATAAAAAGTTGGGGCTTTTTCTACGCGTGTGACCACATTAATGCCGTCCGCTTTTAGTGTGGCGATTTTGTCATTGATGATGGGTAAATTCGCTTCATTGTCATAAAAAATCACAGATGCATACTGCGTGCCAATGTCATTGCCTTGACGGTTTAGGGTGGTGGGGTCGTGCGTGGCAAAGAAAATATCTAAAATACTTGATAAATCAATGACCTGCTCATCATAAACAACCTTGATAACTTCTACATGTTCCGTCTGTCCACTGCACACTGATTCATAGTCTGCCGTCTCTGCCTGTCCGCCTGCATAACCACTGGTCACAGAGATAACGCCTTTGACCGCCAAAAATACCGACTCGGTACACCAAAAACAACCGCCCCCTAGGATAATCTCTTGCATAATCACGCCTTTAATTTATGAAAAAACATATTAATAGTGGTAGAATAGCACATATTTTATAAAAATCCAACGACCCATGTCACATAGCGACCACACACCCAGTCCGACCATTAACCCAATCATTCATGCTGGTGCGGACACACTGTTTACCACACCCCTTGACAAACACGCCCGTTTTAGCTTTGATGAGCAGGTGGTGGCGTGCTTTCCTGACATGATACGCCGAAGTGTCCCCGGTTATGGGCAGGTGCTTGCCATGTTGCCGATTTTTGCCCGTCGTCATCTGGGACATCGCCAGCAAAAAAACGGTAAAAAAATCAGCCGTGTCTATGACCTAGGCACATCGCTTGGGGCGGTGCTGTTTGCATTAGCGGGTGAGTTTGGGGCGGATGAAGTGGAGCTTATCGGCATTGACAACTCGCACCCCATGACCGAGCGTGCCACTGCCTTGTTGGGCGAGCATTACCCCAATCATGACATCAGTATCATCTGCGATGACATCAATGAGATGACACTTCAAGAATGCGACATGATTGTGCTGAATTTGACTTTGCAATTTTTACCGCCTGCCAAACGAGCAGAACTTTTGCAAAAATGCCATGACGCATTGGCGGATGGGGGAATTTTGATATTGACCGAAAAAGTGCATTTGCTTGATGAGCAAAATGACGCATGGCAAGTTGAGCGGTACTATGACTTTAAGCGTGCCAATGGGTACAGCGAGCTTGAAATCAGTGGGAAGAGAAACGCCCTAGAAAATGTACTCATCACTGACAGCGAGTATCAGCACAGTGAGCGACTGACGGCGGTGGGTTTTGCCAGACAGATGACGTGGTTTCGCTTTTTAAATTTTATCTCCATCATTGCTTTTAAATAAAGTCTGTATTTTATTTTATCTTGCAAATCATTGATGGTTTTAAAACCCATTTGTAAGATAAATTGTAATTTGCTTTTAAGTATAAATTCATGATGACTTGTTAATTTAAGCAATCTGCCCAATTTTTAACTTTTACATTGATAACCGATGACTACCATTGCTGATTTTGAAAAAGATTTGTATCTGTTTTTATTAAACATTGCCAAAAATAACTCAATCGCCCATGAGTGGCTTGCTCATCTACCGACATGGCTTGGTGATGTCAAGGACAAATCTCGCTACGCTCACGCCCCTTATTATGCATCCGCCATCAATAAATTGCCAGACGTTCATCCTGTGGCGGTGAATCTGACCGATAAAGTCGCCATCACGTTGGGCGATGACTGGCAAATGGGCGAGTATAAAAAAACCACGGCACTGCTAAAAACACTCATGCCGTGGCGAAAAGGTCCTTTTTTTATCGGCTCGGATGACAAACTCATCCATATAGACACCGAATGGCGGTCGGATTGGAAGTGGCAGAGAGTTGCTCCGCATTTGGATTTGGCAGGCAAGCGAGTGCTGGATGTCGGTGGTGGTTCGGGCTATCATGGCTTTCGCATGCTTGGGGCGGGGGCGACGTCGGTGGTGGTCATTGACCCGTCGTGTTTGTTTTATCATCAGTTTATGGCAATCAAGCACTTTGTGGGGGCGTGCGACGTGCATTATGTGCCTGTGGGGCTAGAAGCATTGCCGTCTGGGGGGTGGTTTGATGTCGTGTTTAGCATGGGGGTGCTGTATCATCGCTCATCGCCCTTTGAGCATTTGGAGCAGTTAAAGGCTCAGTTACGTCACGGTGGCACGCTTGTTCTAGAAACGCTCGTCGTTGATGGCGATGAACATACTGCTTTGGTGCCGTTTGAGCGTTATGCGATGATGAATAACGTGTACTTTTTGCCGAGTGTGCCTGCTTTGACAAAATGGCTTGGCAAGGTGGGTTTTGTTGATGTGCGTTGTGTAGATATTGATGTAACCAGCACTGATGAACAGCGTGCAACCGAGTGGATGAATTATCAGTCATTGGCGGACTTTTTGGACAAAGATGACAAGACCAAGACCGCCGAAGGTTATCCTGCCCCCAAACGGGCGGTGATGATTGCCAAAAAGCCTTAATGTAATTCCATAAATTGATATATAGCGTAGGGACACGCTGAGCACGCCCTTTAATGGTGTTGTTTTAGGTATTGCCCTAAATAAACCACGTCTTTAACACAAACTCAATCACGATTTTTAGTAAAAAGCCGACAAACCCCGCTCCCAATGCCACAAAAATCCAAAACGTCCCTGCCTTGCCGGCATTGGTGCTTTTTGCCATGTCCCACATGATAAAAAACAAAAAAGCAATGAACGCAGGCAGTAGCCCATACAGTCCAATCTTGACAATCAATCCTTCGGAAATGGCAACAATCATAAGAACACCTGTGGATGAGTGGGTAAGAATAGTTTATTATAACATAACTTGATAAGATGGCGGTATGGCTTATTTACCCGTCAGCTGTCCTGCTATCCAACGTTTGACAGGCGGTAAATGGTTGCTTACTCGCAAGGTCAAGTCCCGCACCGCTTGCATGGGCGTGCTGTCATCGGTAAACATTTTTACCATCAAGTTGGTGCCGTGATATAGAGGGCGAGTGTGGGTTTGGTGGCGGACGTTGTACTTTTGTAGTAGGGCAGGGCTTGCGATGTCTTGCCCTTTGGCGTGAGCGTCTAGGATGAGCGTGGCTAGCGTGTTTGCCCCCATGATACCTAGGTTAAATCCATGAGCGGTCACAGGGTGCATACCTACCGCACTGTCACCCACTAATGCCGAGCGGGTAGAAATAAAGGTTTTGGCGTGTACGCCCATGAGTGGGTAGTGGTGTACCGTGCCTGCTAGGGTCAGTTTGCCCAAGCGGTCGTTCATCATACGCTGAACTTCTAAGGCAAGCTCATCGGCATTCATGGCAAGCAGGCTGTCGGCTTGGGTGTTGTCTAGTGTGATGACGCAGTTGGTCAGATGGTCGTGCAGGGGCAGTAGGGCGAGCGTTCTGCCGTACAAAAAGCACTCTTGGGCGGTTGCTCCATTGGATAAAGGGTGCGACACCCGAAAGACGATGACCGTCCGCCCAAAGTCGTTCATCTCGGCTCCGATACCGAGCTTTTTACGCACAAAGGATAGCCGACTGTCCGCCCCGATAAGCAGGTTGGCGGTCAAGGTGCGACCATCTGCTAAGATAACCTTTGCCCCTTGACTGTCGGTTTTGATGTCTTGGACAGACTGTTCGGTTAGGATTTGTACATTGGGCAAATCCTTGACTTCATCATAAAAGGCTTGTCTGATATTATGGTTGGAGATGAGATTGCCCAAGCGGTCAATGCTGGTGAGTAGGCTCAAATCTTTTGGCACTTTAAAGTGCAAGGCATAGTTAAAATCGCCATTATACACCTTAGCATCAGCGAGTTTATAAATCTCATCGTCGGGTATGCGTTGCCACGCCCCCAAGTTTAGCATAATTTCCCGAGAACGGTGAGTCAAGGCAATCTCACGCCCGTCATAAGCAGGGTTTGCGATGGTATCTAGGGGGGATTTTTCAATGATGGTAATGGTCAAATCCACGTCTTTAAAATGCCGTGCAAACGCAAGACCTGCCGGCCCTGCCCCGATGATGATGATGTCGCTGTGTGCTGTGTTCATGATAAGCCTTATGATGGTGTGGGCAGATTATTGGTGATTGGCAAGTTCGTTTTTTAGGGCGGTTTTTAGCCAACCTTTTAGGTCGTCAGAGACCTGTGCCATGTGTTCGCCCAAAAAGTCGTCAATTTGCTTGCTAAGCTTGTCCGTAATGCGTGCTTCTAGGGCGTCCAAATCCTTGGGGTGTAGCCGTTGTGTCGGGGTGGATGTCTCGGTAAATAGGGCTTGGGGCGTTTCTAGGTTGTGAATGATACGGGCAGGGATGGGCGTGTCATCTCGGTGGATAAAGAACAAATCTTCAACGGTCTGCCCAAAATCGGCATGGTTAAACTCAAATTCATGGGCAGGCGTGCTACCATGGAGCATGTCAATGATGTCATCAAGCTCTTGATGAAAGGCGTTTTTGATGGCGGTAGGCGTGGCATGCCAACGCTTGGTAAACTGGGGACTGGGCGAGAATGCGGTCATGATTATCCTTGTGGGGTTTATGCTATTGTAATGTAAATTGGCGGATTTTTAAAGGCAATACTACCAAAGAGTTGATGGTTAATTTTTGCCCTGCTGTTCAAAGGCGATAAAAGCTTGGCTTTTGTGGGTTTGCCAGTTGTCGCCATCTTTGATGATAAATAAAGCGATGATGTCGTTTTCATCGGCAAGTCTGACCGCATCATCTTGGGGTATGGCGGTCAGAGCGGTTGCCCAGCCGTCCGCCAGTGCGGTGGTGTCGGCGATGACGGTTACACTTGGCACGCCATTTTCCACAGGACCTGCGGTGTGGGGGTTTATGGTGTGGCTGTATGTTTTGCCGTCATAGTCAAGCGAGTTGCGGTAGTTGCCACTGGTTGCCATGCTTTGTCCTGACAGTAGCACGGTCGTCATGATTTCACGGTTGGCGGTGGTACTGCCCATGATAGGCTTGTCAATGGCAAGCGTCCACGGCAGTCCTTTGTCATTAACCCCGCCTGTGGCGATTTCTCCGCCAATCTCCACCATGTAGTTGGTGATGTTGTATTTGGATTTTAGAACATCCGCTATCGTATCCACACCATAACCCTTGGCAATTGCCGAAAAGTCAAGACCCACGCCGTCTTTTGTTTTGGATAATTCATTGCCGTTTAGTGTGATTTTATCAAGTCCGATGGTATCACGTACGGCTAGGATTTCGGCTTCGGTGGGCGGATTTTGTAGGCGTTCCACGCTCATTTTTGCCCCAAAGCCCCACAGCTCTACCAGTGGATAAACAGTTGGGTCAAAGCCGTGGTGCGACTTTTCATAGATAAGCCTGCTGTCGGATAACACTTTGATAAAATCAGGGTCTATCTGTATCGTCTGCCCTGCATTTAGGGCGTTGAATTTACTAATCGTGCTGTCGGCTTGATAAGTGGACATGCTGTCGTTTATCTCATCAAGGCGAGCGTCTATGCTTGCCTGTATCTCATTGGCGGTCACCCCTTTTGGTAATTCAAAGGCGATGTGGTAGCTTGTTCCCATGGTTTGCCCGTCCATTTTTTGGTAAGTGGTGGACGGTGGGGTGGGGGTGCAAGCGGATAAAGCGAGGATGAATAATGAGATAAGATATTGATGTTTCATGATTTTTACATATTCTTAATCTACACATAGTAGAAATTGGTGGTGTCGTTAGACGGCTAAAATTATAACATAATACATCATAAAATGATATCTTTGTCATATTACATATTCTTATAAAAAATATTGACAAGACAAATCGCCTTTTATAAAATACAGCTGTACCAAAATAGTACCCAGCCACCACCAAACGGAGATTTTTTATGTTATTTCAAGACTTTACTCATTTATACCCCCTATCAAAAACCGTGCGTTTTGAATTAAAGCCCATTGGTAAGACATTAGAGCATATCCATGCCAAAGACTTTTTGAGCCAAGATGAGACCATGGCGGACATGTACCAAAAGGTAAAGGCGATACTGGACGATTATCATCGTGATTTTATCGCTGATATGATGAGTGGGGTTGTATTGACCAAATTGGCGGAGTTTTATGAGGTTTATTTGGCATTACGAAAAACCCCCAAAGATGATTCATTACAAAAACAGCTAACCGAGATACAAACCGCTTTACGAAAAGAGATAGTCAAGCCGATAGGCAGTGGTGGCAAATACAAGGCTGGCTATGACCGCTTGTTTGGGGCAAAGCTCTTTAAAGACGGCAAAGAGCTTGGTGATTTGGCAAAATTTGTCATCACCCAAGAAGGCGAATCATCGCCAAAACTTGCTCACATTGCTCATTTTGAGAAGTTTAGTACTTACTTTACGGGCTTTCATGATAACCGCAAAAACATGTACAGCGATGAGGACAAGCACACCGCCATTGCTTATCGTCTGATACATGAAAACTTGCCACGTTTTATCGACAATCTACAAATACTGGCAACCATCAAACAAAAGCACTCGGCGTTATATGACCAGATTGTAAATGAGCTAAATGCCAACGGTTTGGATGTGTCGCTGGCAAGTCATCTGGACGGCTATCACAAGCTTTTAACCCAAGAGGGTATCACGGCTTATAATACCCTGCTTGGCGGTATCAGTGGCGAGGCAGGTTCTCGCAAGATACAAGGTATTAATGAGCTTATCAATATTCATCACAACCAACATTGCCAAAAATCCGAACGTATCGCCAAATTACGCCCCCTACACAAACAAATCCTAAGCGACGGCATGGGCGTGTCATTTTTGCCAAGCAAATTTGCCGATGATAGCGAGGTGTGTCAAGCGGTCAATGAATTTTACCGCCATTATGCCCATGTTTTTGCCAAGGTGCAAAGCTTGTTTGATAGGTTTGATGACTATCGAAAGGACGGCATTTATGTTGAACATAAAAACCTAAATGAGCTATCCAAGCAGGCATTTGGTGATTTTGCTTTGTTGGGTCGGGTGTTGGACGACTATTATGTGGATGTGGTGAACCCAGAGTTTAATGAGAGATTTGCCAAAGCCAAAACCGACAATGCCAAAGAAAAACTGACAAAAGAAAAAGACAAATTCATCAAAGGCGTGCATTCCTTGGCAAGTCTTGAACAGGCGATAGAGCATTATATTGCTGGGCATGATGATGAGTCTGTGCAGGCGGGCAAGCTTGGGCAGTATTTCAAACATGGCTTGGCGGGGGTGGACAATCCAATCCAAAAAATACACAACAGCCACAGCACCATTAAGGGGTTTTTGGAGCGTGAACGCCCAGCAGGCGAGCGAACATTGCCCAAAATCAAATCAGACAAAAGTCCTGAAATGACACAATTAAGACAACTAAAAGAGCTACTAGACAACGCCCTAAATGTGGTGCATTTTGCTAAGTTATTAACGACCAAAACCACGCTAGATAACCAAGACGGCAATTTTTATGGTGAGTTTGGGGCATTATATGATGAGCTTGCCAAGATTGCCACGCTTTATAACAAAGTGCGTGATTATCTGTCCCAAAAGCCATTTAGCACCGAAAAATACAAATTAAACTTTGGCAACCCGACATTATTAAACGGTTGGGATTTGAATAAAGAAAAAGATAATTTTGGGGTTATCTTGCAAAAAGACGGTTGTTATTATTTGGCATTATTGGATAAAGCTCATAAAAAAGTATTTGATGATGCTCCAAATGTAGGTAAAAGCGTTTATCAAAAAATGGTTTATAAATTATTGCCCGGCCCTAATAAAATGCTACCCAAAGTGTTTTTTGCCAAGAGTAATTTGGATTATTATAATCCTTCTGCAGAGCTACTGGATAAATATGCACAAGGCACGCACAAAAAAGGCGATAATTTTAATCTAAAAGATTGTCATGCGTTGATTGATTTTTTTAAGGCGAGTATTAACAAACATCCAGAATGGCAACATTTTGGTTTTGAATTTTCGCCAACCAGTAGCTATCAGGATTTAAGCGATT
>NZ_JADFBZ010000078.1:0-7796 GCF_015223095.1 Moraxella sp. K127
TGTGTTGCAATTTGCCCTGCATGTCACACCAAAAAATACCCACATCAATCAACACCAAACCCCATGATAAAAGATTTTTGGCAAATAAAAACCACCCCAAGCGAATTTGGGGCGGTCTTAATCATTCATCACGCCTTTTGCATGGCAAGTGTTTGCAAGGCTTCTGGCGATGACCATAGCCCTTCTAAGTCATAGAACTCACGAGCCTGTGGGGTCATAATATGCACCACGATACGCCCTAAGTCCACGAGCGTCCAGTCGCTGTCTTTGTCGCCTTCACGTCCTAGTGGCATAAGCCCCGCTTCTTTGGCAGTGGCTCCGAGCTTGTCGGCAAGTGCCTTAACGTGGCGTTTTGATGTGGCGTTGGCGATGATGATGCGCTCGGCAATTTCGGTCAAATGCTCAACCGTCATCACGGTAATCTCTTTGGCTTTTAGGTCGTCCAAGGCGGTGGTTACGAGCGTGATTTGCTCATCTAAGGATAGGTTATGTGTGGTCATGGTATTCAAATAAAATAAAGATTAACCGTCTATTATAGCACACTTTTATAAAGCTCGTGCGTTTTAATATAATCAAAAATTGGCTCAGGCAAATGGCATGGTTTATCGCCTTGGGCTAGGGCGTGGCGGATTTGGGTGGACGAGACAGCAGGTATGGGCGATTTGTCATAAAAAATACGTTTGGTGTTAAAAGTTTTATCGGTTTTTAACAATTCATCTTTTAATAAATCATCTTGTAAAAAGCCATCTTGTAAAAATTTATCAAAATCATCAGTCATCTTTGCCAACACATCAGCCACGACATCATCACTGCCAGCTCTATCAAACGCCCAAATTTTAACGTACGCCAAAAGCTCTTTATAATTTTTCCACAAATGCAGACTTGCCAAACTATCACCGCCCATGACAAAAATCCGCTCATCATCAGGATACCACCGTGCCAATGCTCGCACCGTATCTATGGTATAGACGGGTGGGGTTTGGTGGATTTCTGATGTGTCAATGCTTGCGGTGATGCCTTGATGTTTTAGCATGTCACACGCCAAAGACAGCATATTTAGGCGGTGAGTGGGGTCGGTGGGCGTGCCTTTAAAGGGGTTACCTGCGGTGGGTAAAAACGAGATGACAAAGGGCATATCCAAAGACGACAAGCGATGATGAACAAGACGCACCATGTCCAAATGCCCGTCATGCACAGGGTCAAAACTGCCCCCCAAAAATATCCGTGCCATCATATGGTCAGCTCAATGTCAGCCAGTAGGTCGTTACGGCGATTACGCACAAACACCACTTTGTGATTGTCGCCGTTGGGGTAGCGTTCGGTCAGCTCAAAGTAACGGGGATACGCCTTTAAAAAATCGCTAAATTTGTCATAATGGAAAAGGCGAGCGTCAAAATCAGGCTCGACTTTTAGGATGTAGTTTTTGACGGGGGCGATGTTTGCCCAGCCATGCTCGTCCGCCATGGTGGCGATGGCATTTTTGACTAACGCAATCGCCACATCCACAGGCTTGAACTGGTTATCGCCCGAGAACAGCATGTCAGCTGAGTCATAAAAATCCACGTCGCTGTTTTTCTTTTGCTCTTCAAAGACTTCTAGATAGGTAAAGCGGTCGCAGGCTTGCATAAAGGGCTTGGGTGTGTGCTGTTTGCCAAAGCCATATACCATCAGCCCCTGCTCACGGATACGCTGAGCAAGGCGAGTATAATCGCTGTCAGACGACACAAGGCAAAAGCCATCAAATCGCTCGGTGTAGAGCAAATCCATCGCATCAATAATCAGGCTCGAATCGGTGGCGTTTTTGCCTGATGTGTAGGCGAACTGTTGCATGGGCTGGATGGAGTGCGACAGTAGCACGCTTTTCCAACTGGCAAGTTGGGGTTTTGTCCAGTCGCCATAAGCACGGCGAACACTTGCTCGCCCCAGTGTGGCAATCTCATTCATGAGTGCTTCAAGGTGGGTCGTGGACGCATTATCAGCATCAATCAAGACCGCTAGGCGTGCTTCGGTGGGTGGCAACATGGGAAAATACAAAAGGGTAAATAAAATTATTATAAGGTAAAATTTGCCAATTATCTATCGTTTTTTATCTATCATTTTTGCCACTCATTTACAAAAAAGTTAGGTCGGCTTAGGTTGGTGTAAGAATATCGGGCGTTTTGGGCGTGTCATGGTAGGGTGCGGCAAGCGTGCGATGGTTTTACATTTTGTAGTGTTGCTTTACAATATTGACACAGCAAATTTTTGATAATTTGATATGATGAGTTTTTATGCTATGTTCATTTATTTACATTAAGGAGAAGTTATGAGTACGCCAAAATCAAAAACCTCACGCACCAAAAGCCCCAAAACCACCAGAAAAACGGCGGTGGTTCACGATTTTATTGACAACCAAGAAGGGCTAAGCCACAGCGATGTGGAAGTGATCGCAGGTGATGTGGACATCGCCAATACCAATGTGTCAGATGTGGCGGTGGTTAAGGTTGGCAGTGATGAGCCAAAGGATGCCACTCATGAGACAGGCGATGATAACCATGATAACCAAAACCCTAGTGATGATAATCAGAGCCTTAGCGATGAGAATCAGAGTAATGATAAAGATGATAAGGGCAGTGAGGATAAGCATGTTCATGCCAATGACGACAACAATACCCCCAAATCCGCCCAAGAGATAGCCAAAGAAACCGCTCAGCATAAACTTGCCGAGTTGGCAAAACAGCTAGATGACCTAGATAACCTAGGTGATAAAGAGCAGGTAAAACAACAGGCGCAGCAGGCATTGCACACCGCCCAAGAGACCATTAGTGATACGCTTAACCACACCGCCCAAACTGCCAAAGAACATCTCCAAGAGCTCACTGATGATGCCGATGAGACCGCACGCCTTGTCAATGACAAACTTAGCGATGCCAAACAAGGACTACAACAGACCCTAAGCGATGTCCAAGACAAGGCAGGGCAGGTGGTGCAAGAGACTCAAAAAAATGCCCAAACGCTTGCCGAGCGTGCCAAAGAGACGTTAGATGATGCCAAAGAACAGGCAAAACAGACCCTGGATAACATCAGCGAGCAGACCACCAAACAAACCGATGAACTGCTTGATAAAGCGGAAAACTTATTAGGCAAAGAGCAACAGCAACAGCCTGACAATGACCCAACCGCCAACGAGAGCAGTGATGAGCATGAACAAGCTCATGAGCAAAAAACCAATGACAAATCGGTCGAAAAATCCCATACCTTAAAGGGTTTGGGCGGACTGCTTGCCACAGCAGGTGCTTATTTAGGACGTGGTCATCAAGACAAGAGCTATCAGAGCGTGGATTTGGATGCCGATGCCACAACCAAGCACCCCTTTTATGTCCAAGGTTCGACGCTTGGCGGGAGTTTTGTCAAATCCATTTTGGGCAAAAAAGTTACGGCAGTACATGGCTTGGCAAACAGATTTGTCTCTGATGAAAAACTAAACGCCATCTCAGAGAGCGTGTATGAAAAAATCGCCGAACTGGCCCACGCATGGGCGGTCAAATCCCTGCCTGACGACCCCAAAACACTCACCCCTACCCAAAAAGACGAGCTGGCTCAAAGTCTTGCCGACCAAAACCGAGCCTTGGCAACCGCTGGCGGTGTGACGGGCTTTTTTGGGCTAAAAGGCGTGGTCATGGACACAGCGTGGTTACTGCTTGTGGCACTGCGAACGGTGTATCAGTTGTCGGTGGTCTATGATGTACCATTGACAGGCAAAGAAGGGGTCAAGATGGCGTATGGCGTGCTGTTGGGGGCGAATTTGACCAAAATGCAAGAAAAGCAAGTCATCCTAACCGCCCTTGCCCTTGCCAAAAAAACACTGGTCTATGCAGGCGAGAATGGCTTAAAAGAAGAGTTGGTCAAACTCAGCTCGTCTAACACCAGTATTAAGGATTTTGATGAGCTATTAAAATTTGCCCATTTGGATAAATTGGTTGAAAAATACGGCATAGACATCAATGAGCTAAATACCCATTGGCTACATCGTTTGGTCACTGTTTCGGCAGTTGGCGTGGCGGCACACTATAATCATGGGCTTATTGATGAAGTCATCGGCACCGCTATGGCGACCTTTAAAGCAAATGAGACGCTAAGTGTTGAATACCACAGTGATGAAAATGACAAAAGCATGAAATGATGGTTTTATGGATTTTACTTCGCTCTCAACTTAAAATAGCAACTCACTTGATTACTGGGTAATTATTTTTTGGTTGTGGGGGTAAATTGCAATTTGCCCTAGGCAAGACTCGGTTTTTTAACTGGGTTTTGCCTTTGTGTTTAAATGCCTTGATTTTCTTAAATAAAAGTATTATAATGCCAAATCCTATTTGGGATAAGTACGTTTTTTGTGCAAATTTGCCTAAAAATTAGTCAATTTTGCCAAAAACAAGTTTTTAATTAACGGGAGATATTGCCTATGGCAACTACAAACCAACTTATCCGTAAGGGTCGTAAGACCATTACTGAAAAGTCAAAAGTACCTGCACTACAAGCTTGCCCACAACGTCGTGGCGTTTGTACTCGTGTATATACCACTACCCCTAAAAAGCCAAACTCAGCCATGCGTAAAGTATGCCGTGTGCGTTTGACTTCTGGCTATGAAGTATCTAGCTACATCGGCGGTGAAGGTCATAACCTACAAGAGCACAGCGTTGTGCTTATCCGTGGTGGTCGTGTAAAAGACCTACCAGGTGTGCGTTATCACACTGTTCGTGGTGCACTTGACTGTGCAGGCGTTAAAGACCGTAAACAAGGTCGTTCTAAGTATGGTGCTAAACGTCCTAAGGCGTAATTTAGCTCAATAACCCAAATTTAACCTGTGCATGGCTTGTGAGATGTGTGTTAATCACCCCCATGCCCACAATCATGCAGTAAGGCTGGCTAAATGCTTGATTTGTTTTAAGATTGTATGCCAGATTTACCCTGAAGACATAAGGAACTATTATGCCAAGACGTCGTGTCGTCGCTGCCCGTGAAATTCTACCTGATCCTAAGTTCGGCAGCCAAACCATCGCCAAATTCATCAACCACGTTATGGTTGACGGAAAAAAATCAGTCGCTGAAAAAATCGTTTATGGTGCGTTAGAGAGCGTTGCTGCCAAGCGTAACATCGAAGATCCAGTGGCTTTCTTTGAAGAAGTGCTAGAAAGCGTTCGCCCAACGGTGGAAGTAAAAGCCCGCCGTGTTGGTGGTGCTACCTACCAAGTGCCTATGGAAGTCCGTCCCTCCCGTCGTACTGCCCTAGCCATGCGTTGGTTGGCTGACGCTGCCGCTAAGCGTTCTGAAAAATCTATGGCTCTACGCCTAGCAGGTGAGCTAAATGACGCCGCCGAAGGTAAAGGTGCTGCCATCAAAAAACGTGATGACGTTCACCGTATGGCTGACGCGAACAAAGCGTTCTCTCACTTCCGCTTCTAATTTTATTAAAAGCGTGTTTGGCTTGCCAAACAATATCAGTCGTTTGTCATGGTTCGGTCATGATGATGTCTTATCATGACAAACTGACACCCAATTACTCGCAATTTTTCTAGGAAAAATTATGGCACGTAAAACCCCCTTAAATAGATACCGTAACATCGGTATTTCTGCGCACATTGACGCAGGTAAAACCACGACCTCAGAGCGTATTTTGTTCTACACAGGTAAAAGCCACAAAATCGGTGAAGTGCACGAAGGTGCTGCAACGATGGACTGGATGGAGCAAGAGCAAGAGCGTGGTATTACCATTACTTCTGCTGCGACCACTTGCTTTTGGTCTGGCATGTCTGAGCAATTCCCAGAGCACCGCATTAACCTAATTGACACCCCCGGTCACGTTGACTTCACCATTGAAGTTGAACGTTCTATGCGTGTACTTGATGGTGCATGTATGGTGTACTGTGCGGTTGGTGGTGTACAGCCTCAGTCGGAGACTGTATGGCGTCAAGCCAACAAATACAAAGTGCCACGTCTTGCCTTTGTTAACAAAATGGACCGTACTGGCGCTAACTTCTTCCGTGTGGTTGAACAAGTTAAAACCCGTCTAGGCGGTAACCCTGTGCCTGTGGTTGTGCCAATCGGTGCAGAAGACAACTTTGAAGGTGTTGTTGACCTGCTTGAGATGAAATCCATCATTTGGGACGTAGAATCTCAAGGGATGAAGTTTGAATATGGCGAGATTCCTGCCGACCTAGTAGATACTGCCAACGAATGGCGTAACAACATGGTTGAAGTAGCTGCTGAGTCATCAGAAGAGCTGATGGACAAATACCTAGAAGAGGGCGACTTGTCTCGTGAAGACATCGTCGCTGGTCTTCGTGCTCGTACACTGGCATGTGAAATCCAGCCAATGCTTTGTGGTACTGCCTTTAAAAACAAAGGCGTACAGCGTATGCTTGATGCCGTCATCGAGTTCTTGCCTGCCCCCACTGACGTTGAGGCCATCAAAGGCATTCTAGATGACAAAGACGAAACCGAAGGTAGCCGTGAGTCTTCTGATGATGCTCCATTTGCCGCCCTTGCATTCAAAATCATGAATGACAAATACGTGGGTAACCTAACTTTCGTTCGTGTGTACTCTGGCGTTGCAAAACAAGGCGACAGCGTTTATAACCCTGTTAAGATGAAGCGTGAGCGTATCGGTCGTATCGTTGAGATGCATGCCAACAGCCAAAACGAAGTTGAAGAAGTTCGTGCAGGCGACATCGTAGCATTGGTGGGTCTAAAAGACGTAACCACAGGTGATACCTTGTGTGATAATGACAACATCATCACCTTGGAGCGTATGGAATTCCCAGACCCAGTTATCAGCCTAGCGGTTGAGCCAAAAACCAAAGCTGACCAAGAAAAAATGTCTATCGCTTTAGGTCGTCTTGCTAAAGAAGACCCATCGTTCCGTGTACGCACAGACGAAGAAAGTGGTCAGACCATTATCTCTGGTATGGGTGAATTGCACCTTGACATCATCGTTGACCGTATGAAGCGTGAATTTGGTGTTGAAGCGAACATCGGTGCACCACAGGTTGCCTACCGTGAAACCATCCGTCAAACGGTTGAAGTTGAAGGTAAGTTTGTTCGTCAAACAGGTGGTCGTGGTAAGTTTGGTCACGTTTGGCTGCGTCTTGAACCACTTGACCCAGAAGGTGATGTGGAATACGAATTTGCCGAAGAAATCGTGGGCGGTGTTGTACCAAAAGAATACCACGGTGCGGTAGATAAGGGTATCCAAGAGCGTATGAAAAACGGCGTTTTGGCAGGTTACCCAGTTGTTAATGTTAAAGCGACCCTATATGATGGTTCTTACCATGACGTTGACTCTGATGAGCTATCGTTCAAAATGGCGGGTTCTATCGCATTCAAGAAAGGCTTTATGCAAGCATCTCCTGCTCTGCTAGAGCCTATCATGAAAGTAGAAGTTGAGACTCCAGAAGACTACATGGGCGACATCATGGGTGACCTTAACCGTCGTCGTGGTGTGGTTCAAGGCATGGACGACTTGCCTGGTGGTACCAAAGCCATCCGTGCAGAAGTGCCACTTGCTGAAATGTTCGGTTATGCCACTCAAATGCGTTCTATGTCTCAAGGTCGTGCAACTTACTCTATGGAATTTGCCAAATACCAAGAAACGCCTAAGAACGTGGCTGATGAAATCATCAAGAAATTCACTGCCAAAGATGATGACGAGTAATCATAATCATCTCATTTAAATCCGTTTTGGTTTGTCCATGAGTGGCAAACCAAAACAATCACTTATCAAAACCTTGTGCAGTTTGCACGAATCAAAAGGATATTAT
>NZ_JADFBZ010000079.1:0-7435 GCF_015223095.1 Moraxella sp. K127
TTGGTTGGTTGGTTGGTTGGTTGGTTCATTTTGCGATTTTCCATAGCAAGTGTCAAGTAAAATTTTTTATTTTAACAAATTTTTTGATAAACATAAAGCCAGTTTTTGGCAAAAATAAAGGCGTACCATTTAGCACGCCTTTATTTTTAAATGACAATTAACGCCTAGCCACGAACCGCTTTTACCGCTTCGCCCACCGCCTTTTTAAAGCGAGTGATGACCTGCTCACACTCTTCACGAGTAATGGTAATCGGACACAATAAACGCACCACCGTACCGCCACGACCACCACGCTCCAACAACAGCTTATTATCAAAGCACGCTTTTTGGATAGCGACCGCAAGCTCACTGTCGGCAGGGTATGACCCCATATGGTCGGCGGATTTACGCTCGTCCACAATCTCAATACCAGTCATCAAGCCACGTCCACGCACATGACCGATACAGGGGAATTCTTGTGCCACTTTACGCAGTTCATCACGCAAAAACTCGCCTTGAATGCGTGAGTTTTCGGCAAGGTTGTTGTTGGTGATTTGTTCTAGGACATTATAGCCTGCCGCCATGGCTAGCTGATTGCCACGGAAAGTACCTGTATGACCTGCTGGCGACCATGCATCAAATTTTTTGTTAATGGCAAGCACGGCAAGGGGCAGACCACCGCCCACCGCCTTAGACATGACGACCACATCAGGGACAATCTCGGCGTGTTCAAAGGCGAACATCTTGCCAGAGCGAGCAAATCCTGCTTGCACTTCGTCCAAAATCAGCACGATGTCGTGGCGGGCGGTAACTTCACGAATCTTTTGGAGCCATTTTTTGGGAGCAGGGACAACACCACCTTCGCCCTGAATGGCTTCTAGGATAACGGCAGCAGGCTTGACCACGCCACTTTCTACATCTTCGATGAAGTTTTCAAAATAATAAGTCAAAGCGTCCACGCCTGCCTCACCGCCAAGCCCTAGCGGACAGCGGTATTCGTGTGGATAAGGCATAAACTGCACGCCCGCCATGAGATTACCCACTTTTTCTTTGGCGGATAGGTTGCCTGTCATGGCAAGCGAGCCGTGCGTCATGCCGTGATAACCGCCAGAGAATGCGATGACATTATCACGCCCTGTATAGGTTTTGGCAAGCTTGATGGCAGCTTCTGTACCGTCAGCCCCTGTTGGACCGCAAAACTGCAAGACAAAATCTTTTGGAAAAAATGACAACAATTTTTCGGTGAATGCATCTTTGATTGGTGTGGTAATGTCAAGGGTATGCAGTGGCAAACCGCTTTCTAGCACGTCTTTAATGGCGTTGATGGTAGCAGGGTGATTGTGTCCTAGGGCTAGCGTGCCAGCCCCTGCCAAACAGTCAAGGAATTCGTTGCCTTCGACATCTGTTACCCAGCACCCTTGTGCTTTGGCAATGGCTAGTGGAAGTTTACGGGGGTAGCTACGGACATTTGACTCCATTTGGTTTTGACGAGTCAAGTAGTAGTCGTTGGTTGCACCGTCTTTGGGGGCTGTTGGGGCATGATTTACAGAATGAACGCTCATATCGGATTACCATCTCAGATAAGGGTTAAAAGAAAAACCTATGAATACAATCTCAATCTTATCAATCACATATGAAAATTTGATGACTGTATCCCTAAACCCAAACCCAATTTATCAATAAAATTTGGGTTTAACAAGGTCATGACGTTCGGCGTGTGGTTCAATGGACCATGAAGGAAAAATGAACATCCATTGCACACCAGTTTTGCAAGAGTAATCATAAATAATGATTTGACCGCTTGCACGGCAATACACTTTTAAATTTAATAGAACAAATGTAAACTTATTAAAAATTTAAAAGTGGCAAATTATAGCACATGTTCAAAATTTGACAACTAAAATTTCATTTTGCTGCCGATTTAAGTTATTGTATCATGGTTTTTTAGGACAAAACAAAAAGTTACCGATAACCAACATTTGCATACATGATGAGAATTTTTTAAATTTCCTTTAAAATTTTGCAAAAGTCAAGTTGCCAATGACCTTATTTCTAATTAAGTTACAAAAAACCCCCAAAATCCTTTGCAAAATCTGCCAAATGGGTGTATAACTATATCTTTGCCAACCACTCTTTATTGTAAGGATTTTTCATGACTTTATCCCTTAACAAAGACAAAATCCGCTTTTTGCTCTTAGAAGGCGTGCATGACAATGCCCTAAAAGTGCTAAACGAAGCTGGCTATACCAACATCGAATACATCAAGACCGCCCTTGATGAAGATGAACTCATCGAAAAAATCAAAGACACCCATTTCATCGGTATCCGCTCACGCACCCAACTCACTCGCAAGGTGCTAGAATCCGCCGAAAAACTCATCTGTATCGGCTGTTTTTGTATCGGTACCAACCAAGTGGATTTGGACGCCGCCTTAGAGCTGGGCATTCCCGTCTTTAACGCCCCCTACTCAAACACTCGCTCAGTCGCCGAGCTGGTGCTTGCTGAGACCATCATGCTCATGCGTGGCATTCCTGAGAAAAATGCGGTCGTCCATCGTGGCGGCTGGAACAAATCTGCCAAAGACAGCTATGAAGTGCGTGGCAAGACCATGGGTATCGTGGGCTATGGCTCTATCGGCTCACAGCTGTCCGTCCTGTGCGAAGGACTGGGCATGAAAGTCATCTATCATGACGTACTAACCAAACTGCCACTGGGTAATGCCGTGCAAGTGGGCAGTTTTGATGAACTCCTAGAAAAAGCTGACGTGGTAACTCTACACGTCCCTGACCTGCCTAGCACCCGTAATATGATGACCGCTCGTGAATTTGGCAAGATGAAAGACGGCTCGTTCTTTATCAACGCTGCTCGTGGCGGGTGTGTGAATATTGACGACTTAGCTGCCGCCTTGGAGAGTGGCAAACTGCTCGGGGCTGCCATTGACGTGTTCCCCAAAGAGCCAAAATCGGCTGATGAAGAGTTTATCTCGCCCCTTCGTGCCTTTGAGAACGTCATTCTCACCCCTCATGTCGGCGGTTCTACCCAAGAAGCCCAAGCCAACATCGGCTTAGAAGTCGCTGACAAATTCGTCCGCTACTCTGACATGGGCGACACGACAAGTAGCGTAAACTTCCCCAACGTCTCCATTCCATTCACGGACAAGAGCCACCGCCTGCTACACATTCACCAAAACGTCCCTGGTGTACTCTCGCAGGTCAACGCCTCCTTTGCGGACGCTGGCATCAACATCACCGCCCAGTCAATGATGACTCGTGGCGATGTCGGCTATCTGGTCATGGACGTGGACGACAACGACTCTGCCAAAGCCCTAGAACGTCTGCGTGCCATTCCCCAGACCATTAAGGTGCGTGTGTTGTTTTGATTGTGCATTCTAAATAACCCAAAATAAAACCACTCGTGATGAGTGGTTTTATTTGTTTATGGCTCTCTGCACGATATTGGCGTATATTTATCTTTCCAACCAGCTGATCTTTCTTCTAACATGCATGACCACTGTCCGTCTGCACTACGCACCATAGATATTTTTGACCCTGTTAGTGCCTTATAAGACTGCTTACCAAATTCGGCGGTTAGTTTATTAAACCTACCTCCATTGACATCAATACTGGCAATATACACCAAGTTGGATGCAGGGTCTTCGGTCATGCCGATATACTCATAATCATCATCACTTTTTGCAACATCTGGATCTAATGTTGGCAATCTCCCATCTGACAAAATGGAGTCAATGATGGTACGTGCCGCATTGATCTCATAATGTACACGGTTCACCTGAGCTTTGGCGATGTAGTCTTGATACATGGGCAGGGCAATCGCCGCCAACGTCCCGATGATTGCCACCACAATCATCAGCTCAATGAGCGCAAATCCAGCTTGTTGTAATGTTGGGTTGTTTTTCATGGCAGTTTCACAAATAAAATAATATTTGATATAATTAAAGCAATTTTCGTACCAACTTAATACACCATGAAACCATTCGCTTCTCTCGTCAAAGCCAAAGCAAAAGCCAGTTTTATTCATTTTCTTGTTTGCCTGACTATCTTTTTACTGTTATTGGCGTGGGTGTGGTTTTTTGCCTACCCTGATTTTTATTTTACGATGGCAGGGGCAGTGCAGGGTCTCACTTTGGTGTTTTTGGTGGACGTAGTACTAGGGCCTCTGCTGTCTTTTTTGGTGTATAATCCTGCCAAATCCAAAAAAGAAATCATCTCTGACTTTGTCATCATTGGAGCGGTACAGCTTGGGGCATTGATTTATGGTACTTATACATTATACCAAGAAAAACCCTCTGCTGTCATTGTCTATCCTAACAGTACCGCCTCGGTCATCGGTCATCGTGAGCTGGCAGATTTTGAGTTGGGTGATTTATCCGCCTATGGCAAACTTGGCAAATTACCCATCGCCATCTATCACCCTATCAACAAAGATAAGCCCTACACCACCCTTCATGCCATGCCAGATGTTATCCAAAGCACGGACATCGCCACACGCAAAACCTTAGCCATAAGCGATGACGACACCCAAGCCTTACAAGACATCGAATCCAAATACGGTAAAGTCTATATCATTAGTCTGATGGCAAAATATAATGGAGCTTATATCGCTCTTGATGAGAATTACACATTTGTTGCCAAATTTGGTGAAAAACCCATTTCATGATTGCGGAGTTGCCTTATATCCACCGACTTTAGGCGGTGGTTTTACAGCAACGGAGGATAAAAAAATCCCCATCTGGGGATTTTTTGGTTCATCATTCTTTGACTTTGAGATGTACCCATGATACATCTTGCCATTGGATATAGGGGTGAATAGGTTGTCTACTGATAATCGGTGGCATATGATCGCCCACCACAATCACCTCCACGCCTTTCATACTCGGCTTGGCCAGTAACTCCCCAAGCCCATCAAAATACTGAGCGTTTAGACGAAAATTGTTACAAATATCCCCCTTAGGGATGCCATATTTATCACAATCAAATCTAGGATTTACCATGTCTTTTTCGGCAAACGGCGAATGACTGGTTAGTGTTAGCCAATAATAAAATAGCTTATCATTGGTAGCAAATTCCTGCTCTACCACATCAAACAACTCACTATCACAGATACCATTAAAAGGCGAACAATGCTTACGGTCATTGTACTGCTCGGCAAAAACCAACTTCTTAAAACCCATATGACGGTATAAAATATCACGCTCATAGATACCACTAAACCCTGCGTGCATACCCACTGTCTGATAACCTTGTGCAGATAGGCGTTGGGGTAGGCAACCCTCAAAGGGCGTATCATCCAACTTCCTAAACCCATAGCCACCCTCCACATCAAGCTGACACAGCTCTCTGAGCTCTCCCTCTACGGTCGCCCCCGAAAACCCAAAATACCCCGTATCCACAAACTCAAAATGCTCGCTACGGTCGTACAGTCCTGCCAATATGTCTTTTTGAGCCTCGCTGTCTCGTGCCACACCCCATGACTCCGCCACGACAAACAGCATCTTGTTTGGCAAGTTGCGTGGTACATCACCGATATCCACACCCTTATCGCCTGTTACCTTATCGCTGTTTTCGGCAGTTGCAATAGGACGGCTAATAGGAATGGTAACACCTTGTTTATCTACCCCAAGATGATGGGAGATGTAGGCGATGTCAGTTGGCATCATCTCTGGTATTTTACCAAAATGCTCCGCAAACTCACTACCTACCATCCACTGATATCGCTTATACTGGCTGTGAATATAAAAAAAGTCTGATTGGGCAAACCGCTCCGCCTGAGCATGAGTGGCGTATCTATACTCATTAAATTTATGGTATGCCAATCCACCGATAACCGCCCAAAACAGCACCAGCACAAACGATGATTTTTTGACAAACCATTTTTTTGATAAATAAATCATGGCGACAGGTATGATTACCATACAGACCACCACAAGCCCTGCCAGTAGCATATAGCGAGCAGGGGCATTGACCAAAAATGGGGCAAGCGAGATGGCAGCAGCCATATCCAAAAAAGGAAACAGTTGCATCGCCATCATCATCGCATCAATGAGAGCCACAATAATAAAGGCAAACACCCCCAACCACTTTGCCACACGATAGGGTAATGCCCATAGCACACAGACTGGCAGATAGTCCACATTGATAAGCGGACGAGCAATGCCTGTCAAATACGCCCCAAGCAAAAACAGCGCATTAGGGAGCAGTACAAAAATAAGTGCCAACCCCAGACCATACCAGTCAAGCCTTAGCTGATAGTCATGAGTGAGCCAATCGGGATATTTTTTAGCAGAATTCTTTTTTATGGTCATAGAACAATTACCGTTAAATTTGCATTTATAGATCAAATCCTCTATAATTCATGCATTGTGCAATAATATTGGGGAAAACTCGCTTGGTATCCTGGGAGCAAAACCCGCAAGCTAGGTTGAGATAACTCCTTTACCAAACTAGTTTGGTGCTTTATACTACCATGTCTAAAACTTACATTGGGATTGATATCGCCAAAAACACATTTGATGCCTGCTTTATTACCCATAACACTTGGCAAAACTGTACATTCACAAATAACCAACAGGGTTTTATAGAGCTAACATTGTGGATTCAAGCACATCATTATAACACATCTACCTTACATTTGATTATTGAGGCAACGGGGGCTTATTGGGAAAAATTAGCTCATTGGGCAATCTCTCATCATCATAAGGTAAGTATTGTCAACCCCTTATATATTCATGCATACGCCAAAAGCCTAGGCATACGCACCAAGACAGATAAGCAGGATGCCATTCTCTTGGCACGCTATGGTGCAAAAGAAAATCCACCTTTATGGCAGCCTAAATCAGACAACGAAATAAAACTGACTGCCCTTCTAAAACAACGTGAACACCACAAACGGCAACTCATCAAAGAACGCACTCGACAGGAAGCTCTGTCTATTTATGTGAAATCGTATACTGATGACAACATTCGTCATTGGAGCGACAGCATCACACAGCTCGATCATCAAATTTGGCAACTCATCAATTGCACGCCCGAGCTAAATCACCGTGCCAGCCTACTTGCCACAATACCTGGAATTGGCAAAAAGACACTGCCACATCTACTGGTTGCCATTGGAGATGGTTCATTATTTCAAAGTGCCAAACATCTAGCAAGCTATGCTGGGCTTGCCCCTCGTCATCATCAATCAGGCATTAGTATTCACAAGCAGTCTTCCATTGGATTTAGTGGACAAAAAGAACTACGTTCAGCCCTTTTTATGCCCGCCGTCATAGTCAGCTTTGGTCGATATCCCGCCTTTCAAAAGTTCGTCAAACGCATGGAACAAAAAGGCAAAACCAAAAAACAAATTATTATCGCCATCATGCGCAAATTACTCACCATCAGCTATGCCGTTATTCGCCAAAATCGCCCTTTTGACAAACGCATTCATGAATAACATT
>NZ_JADFBZ010000080.1:0-6839 GCF_015223095.1 Moraxella sp. K127
GTGATAAAGTGTTGATTTTTGGGCGTTGTGTTCGCCCCTACACGTCCAGATTTTAAAATATACCTTTATTGAACAATGCCTATAAAAATTTAAAATAAAATCCCCAAAACCGCCAAAAATTTGCTACCATAAGCACTTTTTACTTATTTACCAAATCATCAAACGCCATGACTCCAAAAAAAGCCCTATACCCCGGCACCTTTGACCCCATTACCAACGGACACATTGACCTTGTCAATCGTGCCTTAAAAATCTTTGATGAAGTCATCATCTCGGTGGCGTTCGCTCATCACAAAAAGCCGTTATTTAGCTTTGATGAACGAGTGGCACTGGTACAGGAAATTTTTAAGGACAATGAACGGGTATCAGTGGTCGGTTTTGAAGGGCTACTGGTGGATTTTGTCAAAGAACAAAATGCGGTGGCGGTAATTCGGGGACTGCGTGCGGTGAGTGATTTTGAGTATGAATTTGGGCTTGCCAACATGAACCGTAGCCTAGATGAGAGCTTTGAAGCGGTGTTTTTGACCCCTGCCCAAGAGTATTCGTTCGTCTCGTCCACGCTCGTGCGAGAAGTGGCAAAACTCGGTGGCGATGTCTCAAAGTTCGTGCCGTCTTGTGTGCTTGACGGCTTTGCCAAAAAGTTCGGTGGGTAAGGCGTTATGTTTTTTGCGGTCATTAGTATCTTGCCTGAGATGTTCGGGGCGACCACAGAGTACGGCATTACAGGACGTGCGGTGGGGCGGGGGCAGGTGGTGATACACACCATTAACCCCAGAGATTTTACCACGGACAACTATCGGCGGATTGACGAGCGTCCCTTTGGCGGGGGGCCGGGCATGGTCATGCTTGCCGAGCCGTTGGAGCAGGCGATATTACACGCCAAAGCCTTAGCCGATGAGCATTTTGGGAGCGTGGGTAAGGATAATCCTACCTGCCCTGTCATCTATCTGTCGCCACAGGGCAAGACCCTAGATGAAAAGACGGTGGTAGAATGTAGCCAGCTTGATGGCATGATACTGCTCTGTGGGCGTTATGAAGGCATTGATGAAAGGCTACTTAGTGCCTATGTCGATGGCGAGATTTCCATTGGCGACTATGTGCTGACAGGGGGCGAGCTACCAGCGATGGTGCTGATGGATAGCATCATTCGCCGTCTGCCAAGCGTGATGAATGATGACAAGTCCGCCCTAGAAGACAGCTTTGTCGATGGGCTACTAGACTGCCCCCACTATACCAAGCCTTTGATTTTTAAGGATAAAAAAGTCCCTGATGTCCTGCTTTCAGGTCATCATGCCAACATTGCCAAATGGCGGTTTTTAGAGCAAGTCAAACGCACCAAAGAGCGTCGCCCTGACTTGTGGGAGCAGTTTGAACCCACCAAAGAGCAGGCGAAGTGGCTGGGGGAGATAGATGAGTTGGGGGATTTGGATGAATAGTCATGCCCTATCCGTCATCATTATCACCGCCCCGCTGATGTCAGTCAGTCTCTCACGCACCATAAACAGACGGTCAAGCCCCAACGCAATGCCACTGCATGGCGGTAAGTCATCGCACGCACGGATTAGGTTTGTATCAATCGGCATGGTTGGCAAGCCTAGTTTTGCCCGCTCAATATTATCCTGCGTAAATCGCCGATACAGCTCATCGCCACTGGCAAGCTCATCATAAGCATTGGCAATCTCTATGCCGTTGATATATAGCTCAAAGCGTTTGGCAACGGCATGTCCGTCCACGTCTGTCGCCACTTTTGCCAAAGACGCAGTCGCCACAGGATAATCGGTGATGAGTGTCGGCAAATCAAATCCCAAAGTCGGCTCTATCACATGACTAAATAACAAATCCAGCCAACCTTGCTTATCATCGCCCATATCTAGGTTAATGCCCTGCTTTAATGCCGTTTGTTGTAATGTCTCAATGTCGGCAGAAAAGGGGTGAATGCCGAGCATATCCATAAAGGCTTGGGTGTAGCGATAGGTTTTAAAGGGCAGATTTTTATGCAGTGCCACGCCGATGAGAGCATTTAATTCATTTGCCAAATCGTCCAAACTAAAATGCGGACGATACCATTCTAACATGGTAAATTCTATATTATGCTTATGCCCTTTTTCATTATCACGAAACACCTGACAAATTTGATAAATCGGTATTTGATAATCCGCCAATACTCTTTTCATGGCAAATTCTGGCGATGTGTGTAGATAGCCTGTTTTTAATTTGCCAGCTTGTTTAAAATTAACGCTCACGCTTTCTATAAAAATATCGGTATTGCCATGATTGGATAGTATGGGTGTGGTAATCTCTAATACGTCCCGATTTTTAAAAAACTGACGAATATCGCCAATCATCTCAGCTTTACTCATTGCCAAATCTAAGGTCATGCTTGGGCGGTAATCGGTATTAGTCATAAAGCCATTCTCTTTTTAAGTCATAGTTTTTTCTTAATTTATCAAAATCCGCCCCATGTACGTTATCGGTGCAAATGTGGCGTAACTCATTGTCATCTTTTAAAATGTCATAATAGCTTTTTAAGATATCGGTATTGCCTTTTAATAATTCATTTTTTAATGTTTGCCAATGGTAATGATTGGGCGGTAATAACTTATCCATATTTTGTAAAATAGGCAAATTAAAATACTCACAAAACGCCTGATAAATCATTTCTGTCCCACGCAACTTACCGTCTAAGGTATAGCCTGCGATGTGGGGCGTGGCAAGGGCAAGGTTATCAAGCAGTGCCTTATCAATGGTTGGCTCAAAAGGAAATACGTCTAGTATTACATTCAGATTTTTATTAGTCATTGCCCATAATAAATCATCTTGATTGATAATCTCGCCCCGAGCGGTATTGATTAAAATGGCGTTGTTTTTTAATTGTTTAAAAACAGAATGATTAAATAATTGATAAGTGGGATAATCACCCGTTTTTGTTAATGGCGTATGAATAGAGATAATATCGCTATTTGCCAATAATTCATTAAAACTTGCATTATTAATGTCCGATGTTGGCAAATAAGGGTCATATCCCAAAATCTCCCAATTTAAGTCTTTGGCGTATTTGGCAAGCGTTGCTCCGATATTACCCAAGCCAATAATGCCCAGCGTGATTTTTTTATGGATTAAATTGGGAAATTTTCTTAAAAGGGCGGTAATGACGTATTGGGCAACCGAATGTTTGCTTGACCCTTTGGCATTGGCAAAATGGATATGGTGTTTTTGGATAAAATCATTATCCACATGGTCTGTACCAATCGTTGCCGAGCCGATAAATTTAATATTATTAGGATTGGCAATGGCGTCGGCATTGATGGGCGTTACCGAGCGAATGAGTAGGGCGGTTGGATTATGCCTGTCAATGGCGGATTGGTCAATCTCACGCCCTTTTAATTTGATAAGCGTGGTATTATCATGGCAAAAATAATCGTCCAAATGGGCGATGTTTTCATCGGCTAAAATGGTTGTCATGGGGTCGTGCCTTTGGCAGGATGGGTGTGGTTGGGTTGGTAAATGATGAGTAGATGCTAAACATTAAAGCGGTGTTATGAGTGTGACAATAATTATCGGAATTGATGTATTTAATGGCTGGACACAAAAGCTGACTTGTAAGCACGGCTTGGATGAAGTTCTCGTTTTATTATAACACAGAATCACCGACATCAATTTAAAAATATGCATGTATTTAAAGGTGTTTTGATAAAAGCGACACCGTAGACATCGATGGCTTGTAAACATTGCCTAACCATGATATTTTGTAAACCAACGTAAAAATAAGTACCAATCTCATTTACATAATGCTATCATAATCACTCTAAACAATCCCTATATTTTATCAAACTTATCATGGATGACACCCCATGCCCCACTCTCACGACACCATCAAAGATTGGATTATGTCCAATCGTTTATATGAAGTTCATATTTTTTATTATACCTTGATTATTATTTTTTGGGTAATAGTAGGTTTCGTTAGTCTGGGTTTTGAGATAGGCAGTTTTAGCTCTACCCAAAATCTATTGCTTAATTTTGTTTGGTATTTGACTGTGTGCCTACTGATGATAACCAGTCTCATCATATTTTGTAACACCTATGAAGCCAACAAATATAAAAGATACCTAGATACCTTAGAGCGAGAAATAGAAGAAAAGCTAACCGATGAAGAAAAAGAAATTGTCTGCGATTTGATACAAGAGCAAGGTCATACCCTACCCACCAACAAACAACGCTATGCATTGCTATTTGTTGGCTGTTATGCCTTGTTTGAGCTGTTTGTTGTGTCTGCTTGGATAAAGGATATGACACTGATATGGCAACCTGATTGGGTGCTTGCTATCATAGAGTGGGTAAAGTCTAATTCAACAGTGGTGTCTGTATCCGCAAATGGAGGTAGTTTCTTTTCTTTTAATGCATTCATTACAAAAAGTAACTTGTTATATGATTATTACCAAGATGGTAAGCTTTTTTTAAATTCCGAACTTGGTAAGTCAGCAATGTTTATGAGCTTTATCAAGCTGATTTCTTTTGTGCCTGTCATATATTCCTTGTGTCTGGTATTTTGGAAAATGTTTGGTTGGATAAGTGGCGATCACTTAATGCGTCGTGCCAGTTCTGAAGTCTGGGGATTTATTTGGGTTTCTTTATTGGTGTTATTTATGAATTTTGTAATGTTACTTGGCATATTGGCTATCATAGTAGGTATGAATTTTGATATGAGAATCTTGCCCATTATCTCAGGAAAACTAGGTTGGCTTGATGTTTTTGGTTGGAATCTTTTTTATCTGTGTTATGTGTTTGGTTTGCATATTTCGTACAGGTGGTTGTGTTTAATATTTCGTCCTTTTATTAATCTATTTAGGAGTTAATTCATGAGTAATGCTATTGAACAAAAAGGTGGTTTTGCTTCCTATTTATTGGATGCTTTTCGTAGCTCTGTTGCCAATAGAACGGTTGGTTCAGAGCTTAATGATGGAAAATCCACAGCTGATGAGCAAGCTGCAATACTTGCCAGTCAGTTACCCAAAATTACTTTTGCTGCCATTGGAGAGGGTATATTATTCTATGCTGCAAAAGCAAATCTTGATTTGGAGAAATTTGCCAGAAATTTACCAAATGGCTACGATAGAGCCATACAACTTGCAACCGACAAATGGAGTAAGATTCATATGTTGCAAGAAATAAACAGCCAATTAGAAAAAAATTTTGGTGAAAGCAAGAAACTGTTAATGGCTCAAAAAAATGAAGTCATAAAATCTCTGTCAGTCATTAATGATGGCATTAAGAATATAGCTAAAACTTATCCAGACTTAGGGATTAATCCAACGGATGACCCAAAGGCAATTTTTGACAAAGTACTTGGTCATACAGAAGTTAGTGCAAATGTTTTTGATTTATTGGGAAAAATTTTTAATTATACAGAATTTGTCAGAATGTCAGTTCAAGATGTAAATACTGCTGATAGCGAAAATGTCAGCAACTACATTATGAATTGGATAACCTATAGTTCTCAACTGGCTGGACCTGCTGACAGATTTATCAACAATGGGTTGGATTCTGGGCTTTTATCAAAAATACCTGTACTAAGTGCCAAAAATTTGGTTAGTATTGCCGCTCGTGGCGTGCTTACGGGCATCTTGACAGATATGTCCTATAAGGCTGGTTATGCAGTTGGTGAGTGGATTTGGAATGATGTGTTTGAATATCTCTACGATGGTCAAACCGCCTACGAAATCTACGCCGACGAATTTGAGGCTCTGTACTCCACCATCTTCCAACACCTAACAGGCACCGAGCTTAACGCCGTCATTGCTTTTAACACCATGATATTGGGTAACTTTGTCAATGAACAGGGTCAATCTGTCATCACAGAAGATACCGCCATCTTATTTGGCTCTGATGACTATAAGAGCATGGATTTTGACAAAGCTTTAAAATCTTATAAAAAGCTTTATAAGGCGGTATCAGGCAAGGATGATGCTGAGAACATCACAGGTGCAGAAGAACTCATCAGACACATGGAGGGTAGTTATCCGTTATTTAAGGAATATCGCGGTAAGTTATTGAACATCTTACAAGGCTTGGAAGATACAGAAGAACTATTTACCCTAAGCCAAGGTGATGATGAAACCGCTCTTGCCTACCGCTACGCCCTTGTCAATCTCAATCCATTTGTCCTAATGGATATTGACCACACCAAACACAACCCAAATGGCGAGCTTGACCTGTATCATGCCAAAACCAATCCTAATGGTCTAACACCAATCTACCTAGAAAAACGAGCCGAGATGATGTCGGTCATGATGGATAAAATGACAGGGAAGTTTATCCAAAATAAATACAACTATCAAGATTTGGCTGAAAACATCAGTGTTAATGAAACCAGCCTAGATGGACATCATGGCAATATTGATACTTATAATGACAACACCCAAGTGATCTTCGGTGGCACTGGTCATGACACCATCAAAGCCAAAGATGCAGGCGATAACAACAACTTCCTATTCGGTGGTGCAGGTCATGACATTATAATCGGTGGCAAAGGTAACGATTACCTAGAAGGCGGTCAAGGCTACGACACCTACCACATCTCCGACCACGACACCATCTTTGATGCTGATGGTAAGGGTGTGATGATGTTTGGTGGGAAGGCGTTGCCACAAATGTATAGAAAAAATATCGTTTTCCAATCTACTCTCAGAAGTTAAATAAAAATCACCCATACATTTTGTTTATTTGAATGATACTAATAATTATTATAAGTTGTATGGTGGTTGTGTTATGATATCTGTCGTCAATCGTTTGTTGAGACAACGAAACCTAACCTACGAGCCACCTGCAAAAAAGTCCAA
>NZ_JADFBZ010000081.1:0-5653 GCF_015223095.1 Moraxella sp. K127
GGAGTGGGGTGTTTTGTTTATCAATGGACGTCTTTTTAATTTGAGATAAAGGCGGTGGGTTGGATATTGGCGGGCTAGATATCTCGGTCAAAGGCGTGATGTTGTTATTGGACGTTGTTGGATTATCAAAACAGCCGAACAACATAAAGGCGAAAATGAAAATTGATAATTGTCGTTTCATAAAATCATCCTAAACTTATTTCCAATAAAACAGCGACAAAATCCCCGCTGCAATGAGTGGTCCAACAGGCACGCCCCGAAGTAGTGCCACGCCTGCCACTGTGCCGATAAGTAGCCCTGCGATGACACTTGGCTCATCTGTCATGAGCTTAACCCCACGACCGCCCAAATACGCCACCAGTACACCAACAGCAATGGCAAGCAAGGATTTGACACTGACAAACGATTTTAAAATCACCTCCCCGCTAATTTTGCCACTGGCAATCGGAGCAAGTACGCCAATGGTTAAAATCAAAATACCCAAACTTAGCCCGTATTTTTCAACCACAGGCATGAGTTGGGCATTTAGTGGGCTGACCTTGACGACAATCAGTAGGGCGGTCGCTATGATAATGGTGTTATTTTGGCTAAACACGCCCAAACCCAATAGGATAAATAGGATGATTAGGCTGACATCAAGCGTGCTTAGTAGGTGGGTAAAGTTTGGCATGATTGTTTTTGTATTGAAATTTTGCGGTTAATTTTATCAATGCTAAAAAAATGATAAAAAGATGGGGTGTGCCACACACCGCTTAAATCTAAAAAATGAGATAAATAAAAAGCCAAAACTTATGCTTTGGCTTTTGGTGCTTTACACATTAAATCTAAAATGCATCACATCGCCGTCTTGGACGATATAGGTTTTGCCTTCTAGGCGGGATTTACCTGCCGAGCTTGCCCCTTTTTCTCCGCCATATTCAATAAAATCATCATAACTAATGACTTCGGCACGGATAAAGCCACGCTCAAAATCGGTATGAATAACCCCAGCGGCTTCGGGGGCGGTCGCACCCACAGGCACCGTCCACGCACGCACTTCTTTAACCCCTGCGGTGAAGTAGGTTTGTAGGTTTAGTAGGTCATATCCTGCACGAATCACACGGTCAAGCCCTGCTTCACTCATGCCCATGCCTTCTAAGAACTCTGCCTTTTCTTCTTCGTCAAGTTGGGCGATTTCGGCTTCAATTTGGTTGCACAGAGCCACGACAATGGCGTTTTCGCTTTGGGCAAATTCACGCACCGCATCTAGGTGGGGGTTATTTTCAAAACCGTCTTCTGCCACGTTGGCGATGTACATGACGGGTTTTAGGGTGATAAGCCCATAGGATTTGATGAGTTTTTTCTCGTCATTGTCAAGATTTGCCATCCGTGCAGGTTTGCCGTCTGCCAAAAATGGCTCAATCTTTTGAAACACCGCCAAAATCGCCTGAGCGTCTTTGTCTCCGCCTTTTGCTTTTTTTGTGGCGTTAGTTATCGCACGTCCCACCGCTTCAAGGTCGGCAAGAGCAAGCTCGGTGTTGATGGTCTCAATGTCGGATAGGGGGCTCACTCGTCCGTCCACATGAATGACGTTGTCATCATCAAAACAGCGCACCACATGGGCGATAGCGTCCGTCTCACGGATATTGGCAAGGAACTGATTGCCCATGCCCTCGCCTTTGCTTGCTCCTGCCACAAGCCCTGCGATGTCCACAAATTCCATGCTGGTCGGTAGCACACGTTCAGGCTTGACGATTTCTGCCAACGCCTTTAAGCGTGGGTCTGGCACAGGTACGATGCCTGTATTTGGGTCTTTGGTGCAAAAAGGGAAATTCTCGGCGGCGATGCCTGCCTTGGTCAGTGCGTTAAATAGGGTGGATTTGCCAACGTTTGGCAAGCCTACGATACCACAGTTAAAGCCCATGAGTTGTCTCGCTGTTAAAGTTTAAACCCTTTATTATAGCAAATTTTTCATGAAAAATTAAGCCAATTTCCCACATCCATCATCGTGCCTATCATTATGCCAATCATGCCAAAACGTTTTTATCTTGTGTATTTTTTTAAAAATGGGTTATAATTGGTGTTTTGATTATCATTTGATTATAAAAGGTATAAAATGAACGCTGTACTGTTGGCGGTCATCATCATGGTAGGGCTGTCGCTTGCTCGTGTCCATGTGGTGCTAAGTTTGATTTTGGGGGCAGTTGTGGGTGGCTTATTTGCAGGATTGCCCTTGACAGATGCAGAAAATGGGGCAACAGGCGTGCTGACACATTTTCAAAATGGTATTAAGGGTGGGGCGGGCATTGCCTTATCGTATGCCTTACTTGGGGCATTTGCAATGGCGATTGCTCATTCAGGCGTACCAAAGGCATTGGCAGACAAAGCGATTTTGATGGTCAAACATGCCAAACATGGCGGTGTTAAGTGGGCGGTATTTGGTGTGATTGTGCTGCTTGCCTGCCTAAGCCAAAACCTAATCCCCATTCACATTGCCTTTATTTTACTGCTCATTCCACCGCTTTTGACGGTGTTTAATGAATTAAAACTGGACAGAAGGCTCATCACTTGCCTTATCACCTTTGGGCTTGTTAATACTTATATGTTTGTCCCTTATGGGTTTGGGGACATTTTTTTAAATGAAATCATCATGGCAAATCTTGTCAAATCAGGGCTTGATGTCTCTGGCATTTCAGTGGTCAAAGCGATGAGCATTCCTGCTTTGGGCATGCTAACAGGGTTATTTGTGGCGATTTTTGTCAGTTATCGTAAACCCAGAATCTATGACAACGCCAAAACCCAAGCGGTCAAAGGCAATGATGAGCAGGTGATTGATAACAACATGGGCTTTAAAATCATCGTAACACTCATCGCCATCATCGCAGCTTTTATCATTCAACTAAACACTAATTCACTAATTTTAGGGTCGCTGTCAGGTTTTGCCATTTTTATGGCGACAGGCGTGGTCGGCTGGAATCAGGCGGACGATGTTTTTAATGATGGCATTAAAATGATGGCGATGATTGGGTTTATCATGATTAGTGCCCAAGGCTTTGCCGAGGTGATGAGTGCCACAGGACACATACAGCCACTGGTACAATCAGCGGTGGAGATGTTTGGGGCAAATAAAGCACTGGCAAGCCTTGCCATGTTGATGGTGGGGCTTGTCGTTACCATGGGGATTGGTTCGTCATTTTCGACCGTGCCGATTATTGCGACCATTTATGTACCGCTTTGTATGGCGATGGGGTTTAGTCCGATGGCAACTTTGGCACTTGTGACAAGTGCAGGCGTTCTCGGAGACGCAGGTTCGCCTGCATCTGACTCAACGCTTGGCCCAACGATGGGGCTAAACGTGGATGGACAGCATGACCATATAAAAGACAGCGTGATACCAACCTTTATCCATTATAACATCCCACTGATTTTGTTTGGATGGCTGGCGTCTATGGTATTGTAAGTTTTAAGATTGTTTGTAAAATCGGTTGATTAAGATTTTCCCAGTAAATTGTGATTTTCTGGGTAAGCCCTTTAAATCTTTATTGATTAACACTGTCTAAAACCTTATCACCCCCTTATCTGTTATGACCATATCCACGCCCTTATCCCATTCATGAACCGTTAAATTTTCAACCACTTGAAAATGATAACACCAGCCTACCTTTACCCCATGAAAACTGGCAAAAGTGCGGTCATAAAATCCGCCCCCCATGCCAAGCCGATTGCCACATTTATCCACCGCCACAAGTGGGCAAATAATCATGTCTAATTTATCGGCACTTATGTCATATTTGGCAAAAGGTTCTTTCATGCCAAGTTTATGGCGTTTTAGGGGTGTTTTGGCTAATGGCAAAAAAACAGGAGCAAAGCGTAAGGGTTTACCCACAATGGTAATCGGCAAAAAGGGCGTAAAGCCATGCTTTTGACAAAATGCCAAAATCGGTGCGGTGGGCAACTCGCCAAAATCGTCCAGATATAGCCCAATCTTGGCATTTTTGGGCAGGTGGAGCAAAAGTTTGGGTAGGTATAAACTTGCCATAAATGCAAACTTGGCACGCTGTTTGGCGGTCAAGGCTTTACGCTCTTTACGGATACGGGTACGAAGGGGAGTGTTTGGCATGAGTTTTTCCAATGGGTATTATTAAAAATGATAATGATTTATGATTGAAAATTGATTTTAATAATGGTATAGTAACTTTATCATTGTAGCAAATTTTATCCACCAAACAAGGAAAAATTTATGACCGACTTTCGTATTGAAAAAGACACCATGGGCGAAGTACAAGTCCCTGCCGATGCTTATTTTGGGGCTCAAACCCAGCGTAGCCGTGATAATTTTAAAATCGGGGGCGAGACCCTGCCACGCCCCTTGATTGTCGCCATGGCAACCGTCAAAAAAAGTGCATCTATCGTCAATGCTGAGCTTGGGCGGATTGAGAATAGCCAGCGTGATTTGATAGTGCAGGCGTGTGATGAAGTGATTGCAGGTGGGCTTGCCGACCAGTTTCCGCTTGTTGTATGGCAAACGGGCTCTGGCACGCAGTCCAACATGAACATGAATGAAGTCATCGCCAACCGAGCCAACGAAATCGCAGGCAGTCCAAAAGGCACTTACAAACCCGTCCACCCCAACGACCATGTCAACCACGCCCAATCCACCAACGACAGCTTTCCGACCACCATTCGTGTGGCAAGTGCGGTGGAGATTAACCGCTCACTTATCCCTGCCGTCAAGGCGTTGCGTGATACGCTTGCCAAAAAGTCTGCCGACTTTGCCGACATTGTCAAAATCGGACGTACCCATTTGCAAGATGCCACACCGCTCACCTTGGGTCAAGAATTTGGCGGTTATGTGGCACAGCTTGGTTTGGCACTTGTGCGGATTGATAACGCTTTGCAAGGCTTGTATCAGTTGCCACTTGGTGGAACGGCTGTGGGTACAGGGCTAAACAGCCACCCTGACTATGCCGTCAAATCCGCCCAAAAAATCAGCGAGCTGACAGGATTGCCCTTTGTAACCGCCCCCAACAAATTTGAAGCTTTGGCAAGCCGTGATGCTGAAGTGTTTGCCTCAGGGGCATTAAAAACCTTGGCAGGCAGTCTAAACAAAATCGCCAATGACATTCGCTGGCTATCTAGTGGCCCCCGTTGTGGTCTGGGCGAGATTACCATTCCCGAGAACGAACCAGGGTCATCTATCATGCCAGGTAAGGTAAACCCCACGCAGTCGGAGGCGATGACCATGGTGGTCGCTCAGGTCATGGGCAATGATGTAACTATCAATATGGCAGGGGCGAGCGGTAATTTTGAATTGAACGTCTTTATGCCTGTCATCGGTTATAATCTTTTGCAATCCATTCGCCTACTTGCGGACGCTTGCAACAGCTTTAATGATAATTGTGCGGTGGGTATTGAACCTGTGCGTGAAAAGATTGATTACTTTTTGCACAATTCGCTCATGTTGGTAACTGCCCTAAACCGTCATGTGGGCTATGAAAATGCCGCCAAAATTGCCAAAACTGCTTATAAAGAAAACAAAACCTTAAAACAAGTGGCGGTAGAGCTTGGGCTATTGACCGAGCAAGAGTTTGATGAATGGGTACGACCAGAAGACATGGTTGCACCAAAATAATCAAAGCAACAATCAAAGGTATGGTAAATAAGGGTAAGAGAG
>NZ_JADFBZ010000082.1:0-5581 GCF_015223095.1 Moraxella sp. K127
AGATTAAACTGAAGAGTTTGATCATGGCTCAGATTGAACGCTGGCGGCAGGCTTAACACATGCAAGTCGAACGATGAAGTCTAGCTTGCTAGACGGATTAGTGGCGAACGGGTGAGTAATGCTTAGGAATCTGCCTATTAGTGGGGGATAACGTAGGGAAACTTACGCTAATACCGCATACGTCTTACGAGAGAAAGGGGGCTTTTAGCTCTCGCTAATAGATGAGCCTAAGTCGGATTAGCTAGTTGGTGGGGTAAAGGCCTACCAAGGCGACGATCTGTAGCTGGTCTGAGAGGATGATCAGCCACACTGGGACTGAGACACGGCCCAGAC
This sequence comes from Moraxella sp. K127, assembly GCF_015223095.1. Taxonomy (NCBI): domain Bacteria; kingdom Pseudomonadati; phylum Pseudomonadota; class Gammaproteobacteria; order Moraxellales; family Moraxellaceae; genus Moraxella; species Moraxella sp. K127. Next base: position 334 of record NZ_JADFBZ010000082.1, read on the forward strand.
TCCTACGGGAGGCAGCAGTGGGGAATATTGGACAATGGGCGAAAGCCTGATCCAGCCATGCCGCGTGTGTGAAGAAGGCCTTTTGGTTGTAAAGCACTTTAAGTGGGGAGGAAAAGCTTATGGTTAATACCCATAAGCCCTGACGTTACCCACAGAATAAGCACCGGCTAACTCTGTGCCAGCAGCCGCGGTAATACAGAGGGTGCAAGCGTTAATCGGAATTACTGGGCGTAAAGCGAGCGTAGGTGGTCATTTAAGTCAGATGTGAAAGCCCCGGGCTTAACCTGGGAACTGCATCTGATACTGGGTGACTAGAGTAGGTGAGAGGGAAGTAGAATTCCAGGTGTAGCGGTGAAATGCGTAGAGATCTGGAGGAATACCGATGGCGAAGGCAGCTTCCTGGCATCATACTGACACTGAGGTTCGAAAGCGTGGGTAGCAAACAGGATTAGATACCCTGGTAGTCCACGCCGTAAACGATGTCTACCAGTCGTTGGGTCTCTTGAAGACTTAGTGACGCAGTTAACGCAATAAGTAGACCGCCTGGGGAGTACGGCCGCAAGGTTAAAACTCAAATGAATTGACGGGGGCCCGCACAAGCGGTGGAGCATGTGGTTTAATTCGATGCAACGCGAAGAACCTTACCTGGTCTTGACATAGTAGGAATCTTGCAGAGATGCGAGAGTGCCTTCGGGAATCTACATACAGGTGCTGCATGGCTGTCGTCAGCTCGTGTCGTGAGATGTTGGGTTAAGTCCCGCAACGAGCGCAACCCTTTTCCTTAGTTACCAGCACTTCGGGTGGGAACTCTAAGGATACTGCCAGTGACAAACTGGAGGAAGGCGGGGACGACGTCAAGTCATCATGGCCCTTACGACCAGGGCTACACACGTGCTACAATGGTTGGTACAAAGGGTTGCTACACAGCGATGTGATGCTAATCTCAAAAAGCCAATCGTAGTCCGGATTGGAGTCTGCAACTCGACTCCATGAAGTCGGAATCGCTAGTAATCGCAGATCAGAATGCTGCGGTGAATACGTTCCCGGGCCTTGTACACACCGCCCGTCACACCATGGGAGTTGATCTCACCAGAAGTGGTTAGCCTAACGCAAGAGGGCGATCACCACGGTGGGGTCGATGACTGGGGTGAAGTCGTAACAAGGTAGCCGTAGGGGAACCTGCGGCTGGATCACCTCCTTAACGAGATTATCTGATTGGCAAGAATTCACAACAAGTTGTTCTTAGTAGCGTAAGTTAAATTGGGTCTATAGCTCAGTTGGTTAGAGCACCGCCTTGATAAGGCGGGGGTCATAAGTTCAAGTCTTATTAGACCCACCATTTATGGGGTTATAGCTCAGTTGGTAGAGCGCCTGCCTTGCACGCAGGAGGTCAGGAGTTCGACTCTCCTTAACTCCACCACTTACAATAAATTAGAACTAAGCAATCAAATTAAACACCAGTAAATTAGATTTCTTACTTCTACTTTATGTAGATAACTTACAATTAACTGATGAAGTTAATTACATTATTTAACAACGTAACTATGAGTCTGGGTTAATTATTTAATTCCAACAAATAATTAACCATTCCGACCACTACTCCACATCTTTTAGATTTGTCTAAAATTTAAATAAGATGAGTGGTCGGATAAAGTAAAGAGAACTGAATCAAGCGTAAACATAGGTGAATCGTTACACATTACCCTTATAACACCAAGACTACTTGGGGTTGTATGGTCAAGTAATGAAGTGCACATGGTGGATGCCTTGGCAGTCAGAGGCGATGAAAGACGTGATAGCCTGCGATAAGCGTCGGTGAGGTGGCAATATCCTGTGACCCGGCGATTTCTGAATGGGGAAACCCAGCCAACATAAGTTGGCTATTACACAGTTTACTGTGTAAGGCAAACCGGGAGAAGTGAAACATCTCAGTATCCCGAGGAAAAGACATCAATTGAGATTCCCCAAGTAGCGGCGAGCGAACGGGGAGGAGCCGATCGAATTTACAGTAGCAAAATGGCGTGGGAAAGCCAACCATAGTAGGTGATAGTCCTGTATGCGAAACTGTTTATGAGACATATTAAGTAGGGCGAGACACGTGAAATCTTGTCTGAAGATGGGGGGACCATCCTCCAAGGCTAAATACTCCTGACTGACCGATAGTGAACCAGTACCGTGAGGGAAAGGCGAAAAGAACCCCTGTTAGGGGAGTGAAATAGAACCTGAAACCGTGTGCATACAAGCAGTCGGAGCCCGACCACTTAATCGTTTTGAGGATAACAATGAATTTTTACTACGTCTATGTCATACAAAACGTGGATAATCATGATGAGTTTTATGTTGGTTTTACCACCAATTTAAAACAAAGAATTGATGACCATAACAATGGCACAACTTACTCAACCAGAGCAAGAACATGGCGTATTGTTTATTGTGAAGCCTACATTAACGAACAAGTAGCAAGAAAGCGAGAACGAACCATAAAAAATAATGGTCGTATGAGAACTTTCTTGATGAATCGTGTCAAATCACAATTTGACAATCAGAACGATTAAGTGGTCGGGTGACGGCGTACCTTTTGTATAATGGGTCAGCGACTTATATTCTGTAGCAAGGTTAACCGTTTAGGGGAGCCGTAGGGAAACCGAGTCTTAATAGGGCGATTAAGTTGCAGGGTATAGACCCGAAACCGAGTGATCTATCCATGAGCAGGTTGAAAGTGCCGTAACAGGCACCGGAGGACCGAACCCACTGTCGTTGAAAAGCCAGGGGATGACTTGTGGATAGGGGTGAAAGGCTAATCAAACTCGGTGATAGCTGGTTCTCCCCGAAAGCTATTTAGGTAGCGCCTCGGACGAATACCATTGGGGGTAGAGCACTGTTTCGGCTAGGGGGTCATCCCGACTTACCAAACCGATGCAAACTCCGAATACCGATGAGTAATATCCGGGAGACAGACGGCGGGTGCTAACGTCCGTCGTCAAGAGGGAAACAACCCAGACCGCCAGCTAAGGCCCCAAATTCCTAGTTAAGTGGGAAACGATGTGGGAAGGCACAGACAGCTAGGAGGTTGGCTTAGAAGCAGCCACCCTTTAAAGAAAGCGTAATAGCTCACTAGTCGAGTCGGCCTGCGCGGAAGATGTAACGGGGCTCAAACTAGGAGCCGAAGCTGCGGATTTAATTGTTTCAATTAAGTGGTAGGGGAGCGTTGTGTAAGCCTGTGAAGGTGTATCGTAAGGTATGCTGGAGGTATCACAAGAGCGAATGCTGACGTGAGTAACGACAAAACGGGTGAAAAGCCCGTTCGCCGGAAGACCAAGGGTTCCAGTCCAACGTTAATCGGGGCTGGGTGAGTCGACCCCTAAGGCGAGGCCGAAAGGCGTAGTCGATGGGAAATCGGTTAATATTCCGATACTTGTTTATGATGCGATGGAGGGACGGAGAAGGTTATGTCAGCCTGGCGTTGGTTGTCCAGGTGGAAGGATGTAGTTAGGTTTGGTAGGCAAATCCGCCAGACTATTAATGAGATCTGATAGCAAGCCAGTTTACTGGCGAAGTGGCAAATACCCTGCTTCCAGGAAAAGCTTCTAAGCGATAGTCATAAAGAAATCGTACCCGAAACCGACACAGGTGGTCAGGTAGAGAATACCAAGGCGCTTGAGAGAACTCTGCTGAAGGAACTAGGCAAAATGGTACCGTAACTTCGGGAGAAGGTACGCTGCCGATGGTGATGGAACTTGCTTCCTGAGCTGTTGGCAGTCGCAGATACCAGGCTGCTGCAACTGTTTATTAAAAACACAGCACTCTGCAAACACGAAAGTGGACGTATAGGGTGTGATGCCTGCCCGGTGCTGGAAGGTTAATTGATGGGGTTAGCGTAAGCGAAGCTCTTGATCGAAGCCCCAGTAAACGGCGGCCGTAACTATAACGGTCCTAAGGTAGCGAAATTCCTTGTCGGGTAAGTTCCGACCTGCACGAATGGCATAATGATGGCAGCGCTGTCTCCAGCAGAGACTCAGTGAAATCGAAATCGCAGTGAAGATGCTGTGTACCCGCGGCTAGACGGAAAGACCCCGTGAACCTTTACTACAGCTTTACATTGAACTTTGACCTAACTTGTGTAGGATAGGTGGGAGGCTTTGAAGTGGCGACGCCAGTTGCCATGGAGCCAACCTTGAAATACCACCCTGGTTATGTTGGGGTTCTAACTTAGATATAACAGTATCAAGGACAATGTATGGTGGGTAGTTTGACTGGGGCGGTCTCCTCCTAAAGAGTAACGGAGGAGTACGAAGGTGCGCTCAGAACGGTCGGAAATCGTTCAAAGAGTATAAAGGCAAAAGCGCGCTTAACTGCGAGACCCACAAGTCGAGCAGGTACGAAAGTAGGTCTTAGTGATCCGGTGGTTCTGTATGGAAGGGCCATCGCTCAACGGATAAAAGGTACTCTGGGGATAACAGGCTGATACCGCCCAAGAGTTCATATCGACGGCGGTGTTTGGCACCTCGATGTCGGCTCATCTCATCCTGGGGCTGAAGCAGGTCCCAAGGGTATGGCTGTTCGCCATTTAAAGAGGTACGCGAGCTGGGTTTAGAACGTCGTGAGACAGTTCGGTCCCTATCTACCGTGGGCGTTGGAAATTTGAGAGGATCTGCTCCTAGTACGAGAGGACCAGAGTGGACGAACCTCTGGTGTTCCGGTTGTTTCGCCAGAAGCATCGCCGGGTAGCTACGTTCGGATGGGATAACCGCTGAAAGCATCTAAGCGGGAAGCCCACCTCAAGATAAGATTTCCCTAAAGAGCCGTTGTAGACTACGACGTTGATAGGTTGGGTGTGGAAGCACAGCGATGTGTGTAGCTAACCAATACTAATTGCTCGTTTGGCTTGACCATACAACACCCAAGTGGTTTAAAACTACTTCATGTGCTGTATAAGTAAGTTTAAAGATTTTACCTAACAAGCTTGAATCAATCTTGAATAACTTAACTTAAAAAGTTAAAACTTTAAAAAATTAAAATTTAAAGTAAAAACAAAACAACAGACTCATAAACAGCGTTGTTAATCCTTTTACGCTGACGACAATAGCAAGATGGAACCACCTGATCCCTTCCCGAACTCAGAAGTGAAACGTCTTAGCGCCGATGGTAGTGTGGTTCGCCCATGTGAGAGTAGGTCATCGTCAGCACCTTATTTAAAGCCCCCCTACATTGGAAGATGTGGGGGGTTTTGGTTGAGTTGGGGTGGGTT
>NZ_JADFBZ010000083.1:0-5498 GCF_015223095.1 Moraxella sp. K127
GATGTGTTAGAAAAAGTCGCGTTATTTACAGTATTAAGGTAAAATACTGCAAATGAACATACACAAAAACACAAGACTGCTTCCCCACCATAGGGAAGCCATTTGGACTGCTTATCACAAAAACAAGCAATCAGTGACTTCACTGGCACTCGAGTACAAAGTATCAAGACCTACCATTTACAAGGTCTTAAAACTTGCTCGTGTTAAACTGCTTAAACCCCAAACCAGTACCAACAATCGCTTTAAACAAGCCAAGTATGGCATTAAACGCTTAGCTAAGATTGAAAATCCATTCAAGACAAACTTAAAAGGCAAGCCAAGCCAAGCGATACAACAAGTCTTATCCTGGTGAGATGGTTCATGTAGACACCAAACGCTTACCTTTACTTAAAGGACAAAGCACAAACAGTCCTAGAGAATATCTGTTTGTTGCCATAGATGACTATTCTCGTGAACTGTATGCTGCCATACTGCTTGACAAAACAGCCTTTAGTGCAGCACAGTTTCTGGTAGAGCAAGTAATGGAACCTTGTCCTTACCAAATTGATGTTATTTACTCTGACAATGGCACTGAATTTAAAGGCACAACACAGCATGAATTTGTCAAAGTATGTTATGATAACCACATCAACCAAAAATTTACCAAAGTAGGCAGACCACAAACCAATGGCAAAGCTGAACGGGTGATACGAACATTAATGGAGTTTTGGCATAATCAACATGAGTTTGTCAGCAGTGAACATAGAAAGCAAGAATTAACCAGATTTCTTAATTTCTACAACACTGTTAGACCACACTCATCTTTAACCAAGAAAGATGAGATTACAGGAAAAACTTTGACTTTTACGCCTTATGAATGGTTAGAGTTTTATTTTAAGCAGAGTGTAAATAACGGGTGAGTTTCTTACAGTTAAGCTATCCGATGAAAATCTTGTATTAAACACATACCTATCATCAGGCACATCATCAGGGTTATCATAAGTTAAGATTTTAACATTATCCTCTTTGGCAATTCTGGCATGCTGAGGCTCAAAATACTGTTGCCACCCTGCTTTTTTAAAGGCGGTAATGAGTGCCACATAGTCTTGATAAGCTTGTTCTTGGGTAGCATACTGTGTTTTACTAAGGTCTGCATGCACATCGAGACCACCGATGCCATGGGTGTGTCTGCTGTTTTTAGTACCCATTACCCAGCTGACATTAGAAATGGTGGTGGTTGAGTCAAAATGGTTAAGATGGATAGTGCCAAGATTATCTAAACCCCAATCCAATTCATAAAAACTCATGATCTCAGGATAATCATCACTCGTGCCGTGCGTATAAGCATAGAAATCTCGTATACCTTGATGACCAAAGTGTAGGGTGACTTCTTGGGGTGGTGTTAAGGGCGAGTTATCAGCATGACAGGCTTGTAAGCCCATCACGCCAATGATAAATACCACCAAAACAAATAACAATCTTATCATCACATTCTCATCAATAAGCAGGCTCTATAATATACTGCCACATATCAGGGTCTTGGTAGGATTCGTTGATGGAGAAGCCTGCGTTTTTGGCATGGGTTTCGTAGTCTTGGCGAAATTCCTTGTCAGAACTTTGCGACTCATCATACACCTGTCTTAGCTGTTCGGTTGTCTCCTCATCAGTAATTTTTCCATAAAACTCATATTTGGCAGTCTCAAAATGAAAATCCACCATATACTGCTCTAGATCAGGCTGATTGGCGATTGGATTGGGTTTGGTGGCAGTTTTATTGATGTTTATCCAGACGGTAACATCTCTAAGATATAGATTTCCATTCCATCCACGGCTAAATTTGCGACTCATCATAGTTTGCCACTCTTTAAAATTTAAAAGTGTAAGACTGTCGGAAGAGTAACCTGAATCAATCACAAAGCGGTCTTTTGGCGTGTCTGACGGATTTTCATACATAATGAGTTTAAAGTTATCCTCTTTAGCAATCCTGGTATTAAAAGGCTTAAAATACTGTTGCCACCCTGCTTTTTTAAAGGCGGTAATGAGTGCCACATAGTCTTGATAGGCTTGTTCTTGGGTGGTAAATTCTGTTTGGCTAAGCCCTGCACTAATATCCATACCACCTATGCCGTGTAAATAACGAGAATCTCTTACGCCAACAACCAAGAATGTGTAAGGAATTTTGACAGTTGTGTTTGAATGGCGAATATTAACAGTACCCAGTTTGGGCGGGTACCATGCCAAATCCGAAAAATTTAAAATTTTTGGATAATCTTCGCTGACACCGTGCGTATAAGTATAAAAATCTCGTACACCTTGATGACCAAAGTGTAGGGTGACTTCTTGGGGTGGTGTTAAGGGCGAGTTATCAGCATGACAGGCTTGTAAGCCCATCACGCCAATGATAAATACCACCCAAACAAATAGCAATCTTATCATCACATTCTCATCAATAAGCAGGCTCTATAATATACTGCCACATATCAGGGTCTTGGTAGGATTCGTTGATACGAAAACCTGCGTTTTTGGCACGAGATTCATGGTCTTGTCGGATGCTTTTTCCCGTCTCGTACTCATCATCATAAGCTTGTTTTAACTCTTCGACTGTTTCTCCCCTAATACTGTTATAAAAATCATATTTGGCAGTGTTAAAATGAACATCCACCATATACTGCTCCAAATCGGGTTGATTGGGAATGGGGTTGGGTTTGGTGTCGGTTTTTTGAATATTTATCCAAACCGTAACATCACGAAGATAAAGATTTAAGTTGAATACAAAACCATAGCCATCTTTTTCTTGCTTGGCAATCACATATTGCCATTCTTTAAAAGTTAGGGCATTTACACCATCAGAGGCAAAACCAGAACTTAAGATAATATCGTCACTCTCTTTATCACTATGTGAAAGCAATTTAATATTATCCTCTTTGGCAATTCTAGCATCCCAAGGTCTAAAATACTGTTGCCACCCTGCTTTTTTAAAGGCAGTAATAAGAGCCACATAGTCTTGGTAGGCTTGTTCAGCAGTGGTAAATTCTGCTTGGCTAAGTCCTGCTTGTATATCCATACTGCCAATACCATCAGTACGCTCCCCATGTCGTGCAACAAAGATGGAAAAAACATGGGGAATTATTGTTGTCTTGCCAAAATGCTCAAGCTTGACAATACCTAAATTTGGTGGTTGCCAATGATACCTATCAAAGCTTAGAGAACCTGCCGTTTCACTATAGCCCAAATAACGATGATTGTCTTTAACACCCTGAATACCAAAATGCAGAGTAATGGTTTGTGGCAATTTCGCTGATTGCATAGTATCTTTTCCAGAATTAAAACATAATAAAAAAATGATGGTGATAGCAAAAAATATAGTTGCTAAAAAATAAAATATTTTAGTTTGTTTATTTTTTACCATCATTACTTTGCTCACTCATAAAAAACTTTGAAATACCAGTTCTATCATTAACCCATCCAGCAATAATGGTTAGCTCACTAATTAAAAAATCCCTATCTTTTTGCTTCATCATAAGCTTATGGTACAAAGGTACTGCACCTTCAAGTATCCATTTCATGCGACTGTCATAATCCTCCACTTTTGTTCCTTCTGGAGGTGTACTCCATGGATTTTCACTTACTGTACTTGCCTTATGATTGCTATCCTTTCTAGCTTTCTCAATGTCTGGAAGCCAATAATGACTAGAAAGTATGAGCGTAGTGTTTAAACTCAGTACTTCAATCGCTTTTTTATCTCTTTGCAATCTAACATTTTGCCTTAATTTTGGATCACTCCAACAAATCTTTTGCAAGATGTTTCTTTGTTCCTGTATGGCGATTTGCTTAAGATGAGCAAGTAACGAGGTTGCCGCCGCTTTAAATCTTGCATCTTGCGTTTTGTTTCTTGAATCATTAAAAATATCTTCTATTTTTGTTAAGTGTTGGTTAAAAGCAATATCAATTTCATTGGTTTTTCGAAGCTGATTAATTGTGGTAGGTACACTACCAGACCAAGGCAAACTATCAATCGCAGGTTTTAGGTTTTTGAATTCTGCTAGATTTCTGCTATCAATACATTTTTTAAAGCCTACTTTATCATTATCCCAAGCCAAATGCCAAGGGATAATGTCCATCGCAAGCCATAGGTTGCCTTTGGCAAGTGTATTGATTGAATGTTGAACATGGGCTTTTTCTGTTGTAGTTAAAATAGAATAAAATTCCGCAATCCAATTAAAAGCGTAAGCACCTGTTGTTCTCCACGCCCCAAACACCATCGCCATCGTCTTAGAGGCAAAAGCCCCCAGTCCCATCCAGTAAAATCTACCTCTTAGATTTGTGTTTCCAAATTTAATCGGTTGCTTAGGGTGGGCTTTATCATCCAAAACCAATGTTTCAAGAAATAGATGGGCGTATATCGCCGCGATTCGTTTTGCTCTTGCTTCATAACCAGGTTCTAGCTTATACTTATTATTCTTTGTATGATTGGAGAGCAACTTAATTGCTGTTTGTTGGTGTAATTCAAACCAAAGTGGACACCCACAAGTAACTGGCGTGCAACTATTTTCTCTTTTATTGGTTTTACTGTACCAAGTCAGGGTTTTTGGATCATCAGGCATTGTTATCTCCTTTAGTTGTGTGCTTTGGTTGCGTTTCATCTTCTTCTGTCGTTGGCTCTAATGTCATCCACATAAGCTCAAGCGATAAATCTTTCTCTTGGGGGGTATGCACTTCTTTTGTTTCGCCCGTATCAGCAGTGCTTGATGAAAAAGATTTGTCTTTTGATGACAATCTATAATCTACCGATGGCATCGGCTTACCTGTTGGCGAGAGAATTTGAAATTTTTCATTAAATAATTCTACCACTGGTAAGCCCATCAAATCCACACCCACTGCTTGACCTTGTTGTAAATCATGTTGGTTGGCTTTAACCTTAAATACACCGTCTGTAGTCAAAGTAATGCCATCTTTATTCATCAAGATTTGAGTACCCTCACAGCGTAGGCGTATCTGCTTGGAGGCAATAATATCAATTGTTTGTTCAGTCGAAATTATCTCAATGTCCTTTTTGGCGGTAAATGCCATAGAGTCATTTTGAGCTTGTAATTCTACTTTGTCTTGATTGGCATAGAGTTTGATACCACCCTGATGACTAAAAAATTTCATTGCCTTAGCACTGGTTAAATTATAATTGCTCATGGTTGCTAAACTTACATCTCTACTTGCAGTCATACTAAAACTACCTTCAGCTGCCAAATGCATATCCTCCCTAGCGGTTGCTATGATATCTGACTGTGACGAAATAATAACTTGTGGCGTCATCACTTCAGGATATTGATCATCCTCGTCACCGCTAGACTCTCCCATTACATGGCGAAGCTGTTTTTTGAGATCATAAACCACAGTCTTATCTATGGGTCGCAATTCACATAAGGCTTCCACAGCTTGCTCCAACAATAAGCTATGTTGATCAATCATCGTTTGCAGTCTTGCTACTGCCTCCCCCACATCCTTCACATGCCCCACCGCCTCCT
>NZ_JADFBZ010000084.1:0-4833 GCF_015223095.1 Moraxella sp. K127
ATACACGCCCTTTTTTTAAAATGGGTGCAACAAATTACCCCAAGTTATCCTCCAATTTTACTCGCCACACCCATTACCCTACCCATACACCAATTTCTTACCGCTTACCAGTCCTGCCAACAGCTCCTTAATGCCGTCCACGTCCAGCACATCCCTGCCCCGAGTGCAGGCGACATAGAGCAGGCGTAGCTCTTCGGGGCTGATTTTGACCGTTTGGCGATTGACATCGTACAAAAAATCATCATCTATCTGCACCCGACCCCATTCTAGCCCTTTGGATTTGTGGGCGGTAGAGACAACATAGTCAGCGTGCGAGTGCGTGGTTAGGTTATTGATGGCGGATGTGATGGTCTTGGTGCCATGCTCTTCGATGAGTCGCACCCATGTTTTTAGGTCACTGCCTTCGCCTGTCTCGCTAAATTCTTGGACTTCGCCCCAATGACTAAAAAAAGCAAGCTCGGGCGTGCCATAGGCGGATTTGCCATGTTTTAAGCTGTCCGCCCCTTGGCAAAATCGTAGCATCCTTGCACTGTCAGCTTGCAAGGCGACTTTATGCCCCATCTTTTGCCCTGCCAACAGACGTGCCATGGCGTTGGCATTAGTGCGACACAGGATGGCATCTTTTTGTCCATTTGCCAACAGGCGTGCGGTCATCGAATGTTTGGCAGGGTTGCCTTTTAGGGGAATCTCTTCTTGTAATGCCTTTAAAAAAATATTGGCAACTTTGGCAATCTCATCGCCAAAGCGAAACGACTGCGTGAGCAAGGTGGCAGGATAGGGCAAGCGTTTCATCGCATTGGTCGCCCCCCGCCATTCATAAATCTGCTGATGAGCATCCCCGACATAGATGGTCTGCTTATTTTGTTGTAATAACGCCCCCATCATGAGTGGGTCGGCATCTTGGGCTTCATCAAACAGGATGAAGTCGGCAGGAATGATGGGACTTGAGAGTGTCCACAGTTTTAGATAGACATCATGCCCTATCCCTGCACTGTGGCGTGGGTCGATGGACGACAGCCAGCGATATTCAAAGGCAGGATAGAGTAGCTCTTGCAAGCGTGCCTTGTCAGCATCCGACAGCCAAGATGGGGGCGTGATGTGGCGTGGGGCAGGATAGGCAGATGACGTCTTACAAAACGTGATGATGGCTTCGCTGATGATATTAGCAAGTTTGGCAGGGGTCAGCACCACGGATTTTTTGACCCCGTCAAAACTTCGCTCTACTTCGATGGCGGTCAAGCCAAGCTCCGTTGCCAGCCTAGCAGGGGTCAGCCGTGGCAGGCTCACTTTGGCGGTAATACCCCGTGGCACATGGCGATAGGCGAGCGAGTGAAAGGTTTGGCATTTGACATTGGGGGGAAATTTGCCTTGGGCTTCGCTGGCGATGGATTTGTTAAATGCCAAATACAGCCCACGCCCACGCAAATTCTCACTGATGAGTTTGAGCGTCGTGGTCTTGCCTGCCCCTGCATACGCCACGATTTTAAAGGAATCGCCTGTCATCGCCATATTTAGGGCGGATAATTGCTCATCGGTGGGGGCGTATGCGGTCATGGCGGTCGGTCTGGATAAAACGTGGTATTATAGCAAATTTTGCCCGTGTTGTGGGTAGGACAATAATAAACCGCCCTTTTTGGCGGTTTTGCGGACATCACAATCACAGCGAAATTTTAGAATTAAATTTCATCAAACGCTCATACCGCCCAGACAACAGCTCATTTTTGCCCAGCATTTCAAGCTCGTTAAGCTGATGATTTAACAAATTTTTTAAATTTGTCATCACCACATCAGGCTCAATGTGTCCGCCAGCCCCTTCGTCCACGACTTCGTCAATCAGCCCCAAATCGTGCAAATTATTTGCCGACAGTTTCAAGGCTTCGGACGCATCAGGGGCTTTTTCGGCGGTTTTCCATAGAATAGATGCACAGCCTTCGGGGGAAATGACCGAATAAATGCTGTTTTGGAGCATATTGACCTTGTCCGCCACACCGATTGCCAACGCCCCGCCCGAACCGCCTTCGCCGATGACAGTAGCGATGATTGGGGTGTTGAGACTACTAAATACCGCAATCGCTTTGGCAATGGCTTCTGCTTGCCCACGCTCCTCTGCCCCGACACCGGGGTACGCCCCTGGGGTGTCAATGAACGTCAAAACAGGCAAACCAAAACGCTCCGCCATTTGCACAAGGCGAATGACCTTGCGATAGCCTTCGGGGCTTGCCATGCCAAAATTGTGGGCAATCCGCTCACGAGTAGAACGCCCACGGTGCTGACCGATGACCATGACAGGCTTGCCGTCAAAACGAGCAAGACCGCCCAAAATCGCACGGTCGTCTGCAAATGCACGGTCGCCATGCAACTCATCAAACTCGGTAAACAGCGTCTTGACATAATCCAAAAATAGTGGACGGTCGGCATGGCGGGCAAGTTTGACACTTTCCCAAACGCTCACAGGTTGGCTCATAATTTTGTCCTTGATAAATATTACAAATGTAAACTTATATAGTTTAGCATACTTTTTGGGGTTTGGGAAATGGTTTAGGGGTCGTCCCACGCTCGCCCATTGGTGTAGTTTTTCTTAACAAAAGGGAAATGGCTGGCGATTGGGTCTTGTTGGAGCATTTTTACCATGTTGCTAATTATCCAAACGCAACTTTTGAGACTTTCGGGAATGTATTTTTCATTTTGATGTTCAAAATAAAAAGTCGCCCCCATTTCATTGGAACTGATTACATAAGAAAAATCATGCCACAATGACTTTTTATAACTTATCGCAAACGACAGATTGCCCTTAGAAATATAAACACTTCCTATCTTATCAATCGGCATAGCCACAAGCTCTTCACCAAAAGGGTCATACACACGCACGTCTTGATGATTAATGGCAATAAAAGGAGTGATTTTTGGTAGATTCTTAATTACTTTTAATTGCTTTTTATATTGGTATTTGTCAATCATTGAAATGACCGCAAACATCACGATGAGTAGAAGCCAAAACCAAATAATATCCAGTATCGAATTACCCAAAGATAACAAAAGACCCAACACAAACAGTTGCCCTATCACCACCAAAGCACAAAACAACCAACCATGCAGATTGTCTTTTTTATAATACTCTGCAAATCGCTCTTTGGTAGCATTCTCACGCATGATGACAAACGGCAAGGGAATGCTCATACGGCTCGGAATATCATCATTGCTCTTGTATACGGTCATGGATTTACCCCACCACCGACAATTTCACGCCCCATTTGGCAAACTGAGCAATGTCGGCGGTAAGCTGACTGCTGATAAGCTCTTTGTGCAAGCCGTCGCCTAGCGTGATTTTCCAATGGTCTTTGTCTTTATCCATGATCGACAGATAAATGGGGGCGGATTTTATGGTGCGTGAGTGGTTGGCGGTAACGGCAAGGCGTAAAATCAGGCACAGATAGGCAAGTTTGCGACCGCCTAAGTTTTCAATAATATCTAGGTTCTCGGATTTAAGTTTTCGTCTGTGGTTTAGGGCGATTTGAGCCATGCTCGCCTGCCCTGTCTGAGCAAAGCCTGCAATGTCTGAAAATTCAAGCAAATACGCACTATGACGCTGATAGTTGCTATGACCCACGGCAAGCCCAATCTCATGCAAATTGGACGCACGGCGGAGCAAGTCCCTGTCTTCATCATCAAAGCCCAAATCCGCCTTGACCATGTCAAACAGTCGCCCACAAGTCGTCATGACCCGCCCCGCCTGCTTAAAATCCACCGAATACCGCTCGGCAAGGGCAGACACCGAACGGTCTCGCACGTCTTCGTTGTCAAGTCGCCCGAGCATATCGTACATCACGCCTTCACGCAACGCCCCGTCCGAATAATAAAGCTCTTTAATATCAAGCGTTTGCATGATTGCCAACAGCTCTGCCACTCCTGCTGGAAATACCGCTTGGCGATGAGCTTTTACCCCTTCAAAGGCGATTTTATCAATGTTGCCAAGTTTGATTAGGTGTTTTTTTAATTTTATCATGCCGTCCAGCGTGATGACGTCTTTGGCAAACCCTAGCTCTTCTAGCACAAGTTTACACGCCTTTGCCGTACCCGATGACGCAATGGCATTATCCCAGCCTGTTTTTTTGTAGCGTTTGGCAATGCTCAAAAGCTCGGTTTGGGTTGCCGTCATCGCCCCGTCAAACGCACGCTCGCTGATACGTCCGTCTGCAAAAAATTTACGGGTAAAAGACACACAGCCCATTTGCAAACTTTCCATTTCAATGGGTTCAAACCCTTGTCCGATGATAAATTCGGTACTGCCCCCACCGATGTCAATGACAAGGCGTTTGTCGGTACTGGCGTTGGAGTGCGACACGCCAAGATAGATAAGGCGAGCTTCTTCACGCCCTGCGATGACTTCAATGGGCTTTGGCAAAAAGGCATTGGCACGGCGGATAAATTCTTGGGCGTTCACCGCCTTTCTTAGGGCGTTGGTTGCCACCACCCTTAGGCGGTCGGGGCTGATTTCGCTAACATGGGGCAAAAAGCGTTTTAGGCAGTCAATGCCACGCTCCATGGCTTCTTCGGATAAGACGTTGTTTTCATCAAGCCCTGCCCCCAGTTGCACTTTTTCAGAAATGCTGGCGATACGGCGGACTTCGCCATGGTCAAGCCGAGCGATTGCCAAGTGAAAACTGTTTGACCCCAAGTCTATCGCCCCCAAAAGCTCATCACGGGACAGTCCTGTGTCGTGAATGGATTTGGCAATGGCTTCATGGCGGGCGGTGGTGTCTATCATTACAGGTTTCATGGCGGTTTTTCCAAAAAATATAAATGACTACTGTAAAATAAAATTGGCAAATTGTC
>NZ_JADFBZ010000085.1:0-4755 GCF_015223095.1 Moraxella sp. K127
GGGGTTTTGACTGAGTTGCCATCATTCCCCACTACTGGCATATATAGCAGAAGGTTTGACTTTGGGCAGTTATTTGATTTAGAGGCGTTAAAGCGAGGAATTAAATATAAGTTGATTAATCATTCAAAAAATACTAGCACAACAGGCATCTTGGATGAATTGGGTAGAACGGCTAGAGTGTTTGGTAATGACAAAGATGAAATAGAAGCAGTTATCATGGGTCATGATAATAGCGATGAGCTGATTATGTATGAAATTCAGAACGATTTCAATGCTACAAACTTAGATGATGTTGTCTGTTGTGCTTGTGAGTCTGAAAGTTTGGAGTTAAAGCCGATAGATAACAACTTAAACACTGAAGATTCTTTAGGGGAGGATTATAATGATTTTGGCAATTAAATTATTCTCAACATTTATTATTTTGGCATTATGTTGTACTGGTAATGCCAAAAGTGATTCACATTCGTACATAAACTCTAGTATATATACGAGTTATCAAGAATTAATTGATGAAAATATTTGTGGAGATCAAACTAGGTTTGCGTTGCAGGAAAAAATTTTAAAAAAACACAACTTGATTAATCATGAAAAATCAACCAATAAATATACATGGCTTTCAAGCCCCTATGATTGTGCATTAACATCCATAAATTCGGAATACTTCTATATTTATAGTATTTATGATAAAAATTCCCCCACTTATGTCTTCATTCTGCTTAATAAGGAGAATAAAAAATATTTATTAGCTATTGTAGACAGAGACTACACTCAAGATATTTCAGACGGCAGGATTAGCTACATGGGAACACTTGTTACCAGTGAAAAAGCAGTGCAAGTATTGCAAAATTATATATCCAACCAAAAATATGGAGGTGTCAAATCATGAGTTTTGTTAAGGCAGTTAAAGGCAATACCTATCCTGATGATAGAGAGGGATTTTTGTATGCACTTTCAAGGCGAGAATCTAGCTCCGATCTAAATCTTCCCGATCATCACCAAACCAATCTCAAGCCACAAAGAGTCCATAGCCAAGGTCATAGAGGGTATATAGGCTACTTTCAGTTTGGTGAGGCTGCTTTGTACGATGCAGGTTATTTTACTGTGCCTCATCCATTTAGTCTAGCAAAAAACAGTCCTTTTCAAATGGCAATCACAAATAATGATTGGACTGGCACTTGGACGGGCAAAAATGGGGTAAGATCTAAAAATGATTTTTTAGAAGGTAGAAAGCATCAAATTGATGCCATGAATTTTTTTATTCAAAGGCATTGCAGTGTTTTGAGAAATTTGAACATTAATGAATTTTATGGCAAGAAAGTTAATGGTATAGAATTAACAGAGTCAGGATGTTGTGCGGGTGCTCATCTTGTTGGTGCAAAACATGTTCTTGATTTCGCTTTGGGCATTGCAAATGAGACAGATGGTAATAAAACCCCCATTAGTCATTATATTGACTTATTTGCTCATTACAATCTTGGAACTTGTTGTCAGCGTAAAATTTATATTAGGGTAAAAAAGGATGGGAAACCTGTTTCAGGCAAATCAGTAATAGTTGAATCCGATTATCCCAAAGGAAAATATTACAAACAAATCGGCAAAATAACCAATACTTACACCACCAACGAGGAAGGCAGGATTCCAGTTATTGTCCGCCATCCTGGTGCAAAAATTAAAATTAGTGTCGATGGCATTAGTAAAGAACTCATTCAGGAGAGTAATCAAGTTCAAAGATATGAAATTGATATTAGCAATGGTATTTCCATCAAAGCTACGCTTGATAGACCTAGCACTCCAGAACCAAAACCTCAACCCAATAAAACACCACAAGAGATCAGAAACGCAAGCAATCAATCTCAGCAACCTAATGACACCAAAAAAGATGTTAAGTTCAACATTGTTATGGTGGAGGCAGACACACAAAAACCCATTAGCAATTTGAAATTTCGTCTAACCTATAAAGGCAATACCAAAATTCATCAAACTGACAGCAGAGGTAGTGCTGCAGGTATCACCGCTGAAGTAGGTCAAGATATTGAAGTGAGCATGGCAGGAGAAGATAAGCTACAGCCTATTTTTAATTTTAAGGTTGTTGCCAATCTAGATGGTATGAGTTATACAGTGCCTGTTAAAGTGCATGCTTTTGAAATTCTAGTAAAAGACCACAGAGGACGACCTGTACCAAATACAGAATTTATGTTATTTTATCGTGGATGGCAGATTAAAAAACGTAGCAATCAGAATGGTGTTTTTAAAACAAAAATGTTGGTCGGCTTTGTTTATGGATTTGGGCTGACTGACGACAACAAGCCCTTAATCTATTTGCGTTGCCTACAAGGTGTTGCCAGAAGAACTATCAATATCAACGATATTGCTTATCATCGCTCACAAACTAAGGGGACTGCTGATGTCTATATCCCTAGTCAAACTCAAGTCGCCCGACCACCATCAGCACCCAAACAACAACAAACAGCACCCAAACCGACAGGTCAATCAGCACCACCCCGTATTCAGCAAAACAATACCTATACTGAGAAACAAGGGAATCCGTTGACGGTGGTAACAAATAAATCGCTTGCTAGCGACACTACACGCTATCATATTTATCACGATGGCACAATAAAGCGAGAAAATAAGAATGCCACTGGTTATGCTGAGTTTATTTATTATGATAAAGATGGGGGTGTGCATAATTTGAGTAAGTCAGCTTTTATTCGCGCCCCAAATAGGGAGTTTGTTAGAAATAAAGATGGAAAAATAGTTGGTAGCAAGATAGTTGGTGGTCATACCTATTTGATAGACTATGCAAAACATAATCATTATCGTAAACAAAACTTGGGTTATAAATGGCTTATAGTTAGTGATGACAAAAGATATTATTTAAGTGGCATGTCCTTGGCTGCAGTATTGGGTGCAATGATGAGTCTAGGCTATGCAGAATATCATGGTTCAGGATTTAGTACGATAACTGGCGATTCGGGTATAAGTAAAACTCATATTAATGGTATAAATGGGGATTTTAGGTATCTAGGTACAAACAATTCTCATATGAAACAGAAGACATACACTACACATAGTCACTTTGACTGGGATGTCAATGTTAGATTTGTCAATGCCCTTTATCTTTTTGGCTACAAAAGTTTTGTTTCTTATAAAGTGAGAGTCGCCAATAACAGAATGTTACCTTACTCGCGTTCTAGATCAGATCATGAAAACCATCTGCACCTACAAGGCTTTCAACCACAAGTAACAGACATATAAGGATTAAGTTATGAAATATTTTTATACCATTTTGTCCGCTATTATACTCACTGCTTGCATGGACAATGACAATACGGCTAATACCACCTCTAATCAAGTACAAGGCGCGGCTCAAATCCAACAAACAACACCCTCATCATCTATTCAAGAGATATCATTAGTCTCGAGTGCGCCTATGATGACGACAGTACAACCTATACAACATTCAAGCACCAATGAGCAAGTTGATTTTCAATTCACCAAAACTGGCATAGCAAACATCGCAATCAATCAAGTCTACAATCCTGATGACTTTATCAATCTTGTAAAGTCTGAAGATGAAGATCCTGAAGTTCCTAATTGTTTTTTCGCTTATAAAACATTGCCAAATAATATTGAGTTTTTTTCTATGGGTGAAAAAATTGACGCAATTTATCTAAGACAATATAGAGAGGAAATAGATGATCCAAGAGACACTGCAATTGTCGCAACCAATGAATCAATTAAAATTGAGGATAACGAAGAGAAAGTATTAAAAAGTTACGATCCTGATAAAATAATTAAAAAAATCAGTGACTATACGGAACAGCCTATTTATATATATTGGTATGATGATTCTGTAGAAAAAACTGGTATTAGATACGATATTGAAGATGGAAAAGTATATCAGATAATTTTGGGGAATAAAGAAAGCCTAGAATTAATGGAGGGTTGTGCCTGATTAGTACACAATTAAGTAAAAAAATAATGAATATCTAGCAATTAAAAATCTAAGCATTTTCAAAAATTTTATACCAAGAATAAAAAAGAGATGTAGCCAAGATTTCTGGTACTTCTTACGTTGATAACCACCATAATCATTTACATATAGGAGGTCATAATAATGTTGTTACAGATATTTAAATATAATTTTTTTTGGATAATGCTAATTTGCTGTGCTTGCACCAATGAAAATATATCCATACAAAAAGATATGACAAAATCATCAGATTTTTCAGTACAGAACAATGATTTGACCACTTTTCATAAGAGTGGATATGGCGGCATTTATTTGGGTGGCGTTTATGATGCAAGCAAATTTAAACAAGTTTCCGAAGAATTGGAGGGCTGTTTTAATGCATCATCATTAGATTTTTCTGGTATTAGTATAACTGTAGAGAATAATATTATTTCCGAAATCAGCACAGATGACCCATCTATATTATCTTATGATGGTATCAAAGTGGGAGATCCTATTTCTCTTATTGAAGATAAGGTTGATTTGAATGCACTGGAGATTATTCAAAATGATTATACAAACCTACCAGTTTTTATACACTGGCATGACAAGAATAAAGCTGTGGGAACTCGATATAGTACAGATGATGGCATAATCATTTATTATATTGATATGGGATTGAGTGAGCGAATGTATCTTTTGGAGGGGTGTGCTTAACCCCTTGACCCCCTCCCACCTCCCATGCTACAATCCAATCACTCCTAAATCATTCTCATTAACCCCACCTAACCATTCAATCA
>NZ_JADFBZ010000086.1:0-4633 GCF_015223095.1 Moraxella sp. K127
TAATATAGCATATTTTTAAACCAAAATTGATTTTTAATTTAACATTTATTGATTAACAAAAAGGCGTATTTCCCACGCCCAAACAGCCCCAAACAAAAGAGACAAGCCATGCAAACCCTACTTTGGAACAGCCTAGACCCAAGCGAGCAACAAAACGCCCTAGCTCGCCCCACCCAAACCGTCCAAGACAGCCTAACCGAGCAAGTACGAGCCATTAAAAAGGCAGTGCTCACCGATGGCGATAAGGCGTTATTTGACTTTGCCAAACGCTTTGACAACACCGAGCTTACCGCCCTACAAGTCGCCCAAGCCGACATTGACAAGGCAAGCGAGCAGGTGAGCGACACCCTAAAATCTGCCATACAGACCGCTTATAACAACATTCACGCCTTTCACACCGCCCAAATCCCCACCCCCATTGACACCCAGACGATGACAGGCGTGCGTTGTCAGGTCATCACTCGCCCCATTGACAGCGTGGGATTATACATACCAGGGGGTACTGCCCCACTATTTTCAACGGTGCTGATGCTTGCCATACCTGCCAAAATCGCAGGGTGTCGCCAAATCGTCCTTTGCTCGCCTGCCCCAATCAGCAACGAAACACTCTACACCGCCAAACTGTGTGGCATTGATACGGTGTACGCCATTGGCGGAGCAGGGGCGGTATTTGCGATGGCGTACGGCACGGACAGCGTAACCAAAGTGGATAAAATCTTCGGGCCGGGCAACGCCTATGTTACCGAAGCCAAACGCCAAGTATTAGCAGACGGTGTTGCCATTGATATGCCAGCAGGCCCGTCCGAAGTACTCGTGATTGCCGATGAATTTGCCAATCCTGCCTTTGTGGCAAGCGACCTGTTATCCCAAGCCGAACACGGAGCGGACAGCCAAGTCATTTTGGTAACGCCAAGCCAAGCCCTTGCCGATAAGGTATCAGGCGAGATTGACCGCCAATTGGCATTATTATCCCGAGCCGACACCGCACGCCTTGCTCTTGCCAAAAGCCGTATCATCATCGCGGACGATTTGGCACAATGTATTGACATTTCAAACATTTACGCCCCAGAACATCTTATCATCAACACCCAAAACCCTAGGGCGTGGCTAGATGACATCACGCACGCAGGGTCGGTATTTTTGGGAGCATATAGCCCTGAGAGCATGGGCGACTATGCCAGTGGCACAAACCATGTTTTGCCAACCTATGGCTTTGCTCGCACGCAGTCATCGCTTGGGCTTGCTGATTTTTATAAGCGTATGACGGTGCAAGAGCTTGATAAATCAGGATTTTTGGCACTTGCCCCCACCGTTGAAACCATGGCACAAGCCGAGCAATTGGACGCACATAAATTGGCGGTAACGGTGCGTGTTGATGAGATAAATTCGTAAAATTTATTGATAATTTAATAACGGTAAAATTGGCACACAACCCAACCATAATCCGTAGGGGCGAATTGCAATTCGCCCTTGCAAAACCTTTTAAATTTTAGGTTTTTTATTGATAACAAGTGTCAGGGCGATTGTCCGCCCAACCCAAAACACACAAGGAAACCCTATGATTACCCACCTAATCAAATCGTCCGTCCAAGAGCTAACCCCTTACCAGTCCGCTCGCAAAATCGGCGGAAACGGCACCATTTGGCTAAACGCCAACGAATACCCCACCTCGCCCAACATTCTCGGGCTTGGCACCCTAAACCGCTACCCCGAGCCGCAACCTGACGAGCTTATCCGCCGTTATGCCCGTTATGCAGGGGTTCGCCCTGAGCAGGTGCTTGCCACTCGTGGGGGCGATGAAGCCATTGAGCTTATCATTCGCACCTTTTGCGAGCCTACGGACTCTGTACTGTACTGTCCGCCCACTTATGGCATGTATGCCGTTAGTAGCACCGCCTTTGACATTCGTGCCAAAACCGTGCCTTTGACGGACGATTTTAACCTTGATTTGCCCCAAATTCAGGCGAACCTTGACGGCACAAAAGTCGTGTTTGTGTGCAGTCCCAACAATCCCACAGGCAACCTGCTCGCCCATGATGACATTCTTGCCCTGCTTGCCATGACAAAAGATAGGGCGATTGTGGCGTTGGACGAAGCGTATATTGATTTTTGTGTGGATAAGTCGTTTGCCCGTGAGCTTGATAATTTTGACAATCTTATCATCGTTCGCACGCTCTCAAAAGCCTTTGGACTGGCGGGGATTCGCTGTGGTTTTGCCCTAGCCAATAGCCAAATCATCAGTGCCATGCAAAAAATCATCGCCCCCTATCCTATCCCTGCCCCCACCGCCCTTATCGCCACCACTGCTCTTAGCGATGACGGTATCGGACAAATGCAAACACACGTCAAAACCACCCTTGATAATAAAGCGTGGCTTGTGCGTGAATTAGAATCCTTGCCGATTGTCAAAGCGATTTATCCAAGCTCTGCCAATTTTATTTTGGTCAAATTTGACAATCAAATCCAATCAGGACAAGCGGTATTTGATAAGCTCTGGGAGACGGGCATTATCCTACGCAATCAAACCACCGCCTTAAATCTTGCCGATTGTATTCGTATCAGTATCGGCACGCAAGACGAAAATCAAGCGGTGATTGACGCATTAAAAACACTTTAATTAAAGAATGTCAAAATTGATACTTTTTAAACAAATCATCATCAATCCGTAGGGGCGAATTGCAATTCGCCCTTACAAAAGGTATCAAATTTTTGGGTTCTTTGGCTATATACCACTTTAACCCCATTTTATAAAAGGTAATTTATGAAACCCACATTATTTATTGACCGAGACGGCACACTCATTGACGAACCAAAAACCGATTTTCAAATTGACAGCCTAGAAAAATTAAAATTAGAAAAAGGCGTAATTGTTGCCCTATTGGCATTACAAAAAAAATACCGCCTTGTCATGGTTTCCAATCAAGACGGCTTAGGTACGGAGAGTTTCCCCCAAGAGACTTTTGACAAACCGCATAACGCCATGCTGGATATTTTTAATTCGCAAGGCATCATCTTTGATGATATTTTAATTTGTCCGCATTTTAAAGAAGATAATTGCGATTGCCGAAAGCCCAATACCGCACTTTTAACTGAATATATCAATAACAATTTATTTGATAAAAATGACAGTTTTGTCATTGGCGACAGAGACACCGACATTGAACTTGCCAAAAATTTGGGTATTGTCGGATTAAAATACAGCCCCGATAATCTAAATTGGGAACTCATTACCGAAAAGCTCTTAAAAGAGCCTGTTACCAATATTGGCGAGCGTGAAAAACGCATTGGCGAGATTAAAAGAAAAACCAAAGAGACTGATATATCCGTCAAGGTATGTCTGGACGAGACAGGGGTTAATGAGATTAGCACAGGCATTGGCTTTTTTGACCATATGCTAGACCAAATTGCCACGCATGGCGGATTTAAAATGAGCGTAAATTGCCAAGGCGATTTGTGGATAGACGAACACCACTCGGTAGAAGACGTTGCCATTGCCTTAGGACAAGCCCTAAAACAAGCCATTGGCGACAAAAAAGGCATTGCCCGCTTTGGTTTTGTGCTACCGATGGACGAATGCCGAGCCGAATGCACAATGGATTTATCTAATAGACCTTTTTTAAAATTTAAAGGCAAATTTAAACGAGAAAAAGTGGGTGATTTTAGCACCGAATTGACCGAACATTTCTTTTTTTCATTAGCCGTGGCGATGGGGGCGACTTTGCATTTAAAAGTCAAGGGCGATAATGACCACCACAAAATAGAAAGTCTGTTTAAAGTATTTGGCAGAACCTTGCGTCAATGTATTAGAATTGAAGGTAATGAATTGCCAAGCTCTAAGGGTTTATTATAAAGTTTATAATACTGACTTAAAAAGTATGCTGAACTAGGTTTTCCGTTCGCCCTGAGCTTGTCGAAGGGTGAAAGAAAACCGTCATGGTTCGACAGGCTCACCACGAACGGTTTTCTTAACGGCATACTTTTTGAATTAAAACCAAATTTATAAGGATTTTTTATGAAATTAGTCATCATTGATACAGGGTGTGCCAATTTAACGTCAGTCAAATTCGCCATTGAACGGCTGGGTATCACGCCTACTATCTCGGACAGTGCCGATGAGATATTATCCGCCGATAAACTTATCTTACCAGGTGTGGGGACGGCAGAATTTGCCATAAATGAGATGAATAAAAAAGGATTAATTCCTATCATTCGCCAAATCAACAAACCCCTGCTTGGTATTTGCTTAGGAATGCAGTTATTGGGCGAATATTCTGCCGAAAGCCAAACCAATAATATCAGCACTCTTAATCTTATTCCCAATCATACCAAAAAATTAGACGTGGGTAATTTGCCCTTACCGCACATGGGCTGGAATAAAATTTATTTTGATGACATATCGCACCCCTTATTTGATGGTATTAAAAATGGCGATTTTGTTTATTTTGTTCACAGTTATGCGATGGCGGTGAATGAATATACCATTGCCACTTGTGATTATGGCACACCATTTAGTGCGATGGTACAAAAAGATAATTTTTATGGTATGCAATTTCACCCCGAAAAATCAGGTAAAGTTGGGGCAAGATTATTGCAAAATTTTATTGAAAATATTTAAAGTCACTTAAATTAGATA
>NZ_JADFBZ010000087.1:0-4484 GCF_015223095.1 Moraxella sp. K127
TCGTTACCATCTTGACCAAATAGGAGGTCAGAATTTTTAGTTCCAGTCAACCGATCATTACCAGCACCTGCAAACACAGCACCGCCATTTAAATGATTATCTTGTGCATCGCCCATCTTAATTGGTAATTCTCTATCAATCTTAAAATCAATACCATTTATCCAACCATCCAATTCATGTTTTGGCATGCTAGATACAACATGCTCTATCAAATTAACCAACTTATCTCTACCAACAATGTTAGGTTGTGTTTGCACTTGAAGATAAGCAAAATACTCCATGATATCGCCAAAGGCAGACATTGCGGTTTGACCACCTACATCTAACCTTGCCTTAAAGTCGCTCACCAGTCGGTTAATGTCCAAACCAAACAGAAGATTACCATCTTTGACATCCACCACAATATCTATCAAATCGCCATAACGATTCTGAACAGTTTGCGGATAGAGTCCACTATAAACAGACTTAATCAGCCTATCATAAGTATCATTGATAATTTTGGTTGTTTTTTCAAAGTCTTTGACGTTAGCATAAAACATGTTATCTGTTTTTGTGCTCATGAAACTATCGATAACACCAATTTTATATTTGATTTTATCAAACTCTGCCATGCCCATTGTATCAATTATTGTAGCACCGCCACTGCCTGCAATGCCCACCGCACCTTTTTGGGAACTAGAGCTTCTTATCGACAAGAAAATCGGCTTTTCATAATCTTGATAATCAGGATCGGTTTTTGCCCACGCTTTGAGCAAGCCGTCCATCATTGACAGCTGTTCATCTTTGCTTTTGGCATTTAGGTAATTGACGACGATATTTCTAAGCTCAGAAGATAGTGTCATTGCCTCGCTTAGACTTCTGACACGCCCAGAGCCTTGTAGATTTGGCAATCTGTCATCTGTACTTTTTACACCATCGAGATGTTTGGTGTACACACCATGAAAGTTAAAATTCACATCGCCCATGACACCTGTTTTGCCATCATGCTTCTCATAACTGCCAAGCTGAGTCAGTTTATTGCCTCCTGCAAGATTCCTATCCACCTCTTGATAATCAAGGTTTAATGCACCAATGCCAAGCTCATGAAGTCCAAATAACTCCCCAACATCACTCACGCCATCACTGTCCAAATCACGCCATACTCTAAGCTCATTAAACTTGGCATCATCGGCATTAATCTTGCCATTACCATCGCTGTCTAGGTCGGCAAGTGCCTCATAGCCGTGCTTGGCGGTCTCACCTGTGCTCAAAATCGTGCTGTCACCAAACACCTCTCGCCCATCATTAATGATGCCATCACCATTGCGATCTAGCACCAGTATGCCATCATCTTTTTTCACCCAGCCTGTCGCATGAGCAATGCCATCACCGTCATGATCAAAAACAGCTTTCTTTAATTTATCATAAGCAATCGTCTCTATACCATCACCATCTAGGTCGAGTACAATCGGATCATAGAAATAATGAAACCCTGAGCGGTTGATACCTGCCCATTTGGCAAAGGCTTCGGCAAGGTCATCAGGGAGGTCATCAAAGGGGTTGGGGAGATTGAGATCAGCAATCTTATCCAAAATGTCTTTTAAAGTATCCTTGATTTTTTCCGCCAGATCCTCCATTTCTTTGCTAAGCTCATCACCTTCTTTTGAAAGATTAATACCAAACTCCATGATTGGTGTTAGCAGTTTTTCAAGTAATTTGGTTGGGCTGTGGTTTTCGCTCTTTCTAGCCTCATCAATAGCTTCGGAAACAAATTTACCCAACCTAGAATCAGAGATATAGCTCCCCATATTGTCCAACAGTTGTCCAATGGTCAAATTTTCATCAACCGAATTAGCAGCGACCCCCAAACCAACACTCATTGAACCTGCACCCACCGCCACTACTGTTGATAAGCCCGCCACTGGTGCACCAACAGGAGCCCCAACCCCTGTCGCAGTAGCAGCTGCACCGCCCATTGCCGCAATAGAGGCAGAACTTGAAACCGTCCCTGTTAGATTAGATAATAAACTTAACACTTCTTTGGCTTTAACTTGCGACCAGTCGCCTCTGCTACCCTTTAATTCTTTATGAATATCAACGCCATCTTTTACGGTTCCCGCCAAATTAAACCCAAAACCAGTCCAGCCCAATTTTCTCGCTGTCTTTGTGGCTAAAAATCCGTTTTCTTTTCCCGGCAGTGTAGCCACCATATCTGCTGTCTGCATCGCACCGACCGCCAGCTGACCTGTACCAATAACAACATCAGTTCCAGTAGAAACAGTCGGATTTGGTACAAATGAGCCAGTATTACCAGCGTTATTAAGCCCATTAGTACCATTAGCCATGACAGTAACCGCTCCTGATACCGCATCGGCATTTTCTTTTGAAATCTTAGGTAGGGTTGCCATTATTTATTCCTCATTAAAGTGTGGTTGAGAGCCAATATATTTATAACCAAACAAAAACATCAAAGAAAATATTACCCAAACTCCAAGAATAAAAAAAGAGACTTCACTAGGATGACTCTGCATGCTTTGAATGGTTACTTCTTTGTTTCTTATAGGGATAAGTTTACCATCTTGCCAGATGGTTAAGGAGATTAGCTGAGGGTATGGGTTGTTTAACCACAGTAGCGGTTTTTGGGTGTACCAACCTATCTCTCCGTATTTGCCATGCACCAAGCGAATGTTGTTTCTGGCAGAGTCGTTATGCCCAATACTGCCATAAGCTGATTTAATTAAATCAGGATCAGCCCAACAACCACTATACTCTATATAATCATAAGCAGAATAGCCACATTTAAAATACATGGTCTGACCATCATCAGTATGCATTTGTATATGCCTAACGCTACTGCGACCTCGTTGTGTCTGAAAATGCTCAGTAACCACAAACATCTTACCCTTAGTATAGTGTATCTCATCATCAGTAGGAATGTGCCAACCCTCACATATCAACAATAAAAAGATTGTCATACATATAGCAAAACCCAAACACAGCCAGAATGAAAATCGATTGAATGAGTTTAGGTTTTTATAGCTTTTAATCAAAAAATTTATCATTAGAATATTTGTTTACAAAAGTACCGTTTATTGTATAGAATATTTGAATAAATAGCAAGCATATGATGATAAAAGCTACTTCACCCTATCAAACAGCTCGTAGGTTGGGTTGAACGACAGCAACACCCGACATGTTAAGCCTTAATGCACTAAGTTTTATTATCAAGACCTAGTCCACCAAAACCAACAAATTATGCACCCATTCATTCACTCACAAACATAACATCTATCTTCTTTTATAACAATCAAGCCGCCCATCTTTCTTCTTCATTGATTGCAAGTATACTTATATTATTATGATTAAATAATGCTCTTTGTGTGGTAATCACACCATCACCATCTAAGTCGAGTACGATTGGATCATAGAAATAATGAAACCCTGAGCGGTTGATACCTGCCCATTTGGCAAAGGCTTCGGCAAGGTCATCAGGGAGATCATCAAAGGGGTTGGGAAGTTTAAAGTCATCAAAAAAGTCTTCGGCTTGCTGTTTCCATTTATTAAAAGCATCTTCGGCGGCTTGTCTATATTTATCAAAAGCATCAGCAAGGTTATCGGAGACTTCTTTGAAAGTCTCGGAGACTTCTTTAGCCAAATCTTTGGCGATTTGCTCAGCCTTTTGAGTAGCTTCCTTAACTGCCTCCTCAGCAGTTTTTACACCATCTTTAAGGGCTTGTTCGGCAGCTTTGTAGGCATCTGCGATTTTTTGTTCGGCGGTCTTATAGGCATCAGTGGCTTTTTGCATGGCATTATTAACTTTCTCAGCACCATTTGCCATTGCCTCATTGATGGCTTTATCCATATTGATGGCAGCCTCGCCAATTTTGGGGGCGAGTTTATCCATAGAATCTCTAAATGCTTTACCAGAGGCGATGTCATTTAAAGTGTTTTTGGTGTTATTTATGCCATTGGTGATGGCGTTGTGGGTGTTAATGGCAGTTTCGCCAATTTTGTTTGATAGTTCATTTAACTTATAATCTATTTTTTTTATCAATCTCTTTGGCGACATCATTATAAAAGTCAATAATTACATCTTTATTGTTTGCCAAAGCCCCCAATGCAGTAACTGTAAAGCCTATCCCAACAACCACAGGTGCACTTACTGTTGCTCCTGCTAGTAACCCCATAGTACCAACAAATGTTAGCACATTGCCTGTTACTGCCATGACATCGCCTGTGGATACAGTATTGCCATTTTTTAAGTCAGACATAATCTTTGCAGTCGTGATTGTTGCCGCCATAGGGGCAGTCATTAATGCAGTAACTTGATTTAGAGAACCAAAAGCAGCGACAGTTTGAGCTGAATTGCTAGCGGTATTCAAATCATTTCTGCTTTCTGGTTCTTTATCAATTTCTTGTTTTGCACCATTAATGGAATCTGCACCTGCTATTGTTGCTGAACCATAGGACAAACCTTTTTCAATTAATTTAGCATTCATATTTAC
>NZ_JADFBZ010000088.1:0-3818 GCF_015223095.1 Moraxella sp. K127
ATGACTTGCCCTTTTTTGATGGTTAAATCCCATTTAAAACCACCCTGTTTAATCATCCCACACGCACCACATTCACATCGCCCATCTCGTCCCATATTTGGTGCGTGGCAATGGCAAGCACGCCAATCTCGCCTGCCTGTTGCATATCGGTTAGGCTCTGCCACACCTTATGGCGAGTGGTGCTATCTAGCCCTGCAAATGGCTCATCTAGTAACAGCACCTTTTTGGGTGATAGAAGCAGACGAGCCAGTGCCACACGCCGACCTTGACCGCCTGATATCGCCATGCCGTACTCGCCAAGTGGCGTATCTAATCCTTTGGGCTGGTGCTTTGCCCAGTCAGACAAGCCCACTTTATCAAGCACCACCCACAGCTCATCATCGCTCGCTGACGGCTTACCCAGTCGCAGGTTGTCGGCAAGGCTCTGATCAAAGATGTCCACGCTTTGCCCCAAAAAGCCAAACGAGCGACCAAAATCCACGTTATCCATGTCCACATCACGAAGAGCCGATGTCCGCACCACCATCTCGCCACTCATGCGTGGCACTTCCCCTGCCAGCGTGGCAAGCAGTGTGGATTTGCCCGCCCCTGACGCCCCCATGATGAGCGTGGGCGTGGTTGGGGTAAGCGTGGCACAGATACCGTCCACACTCATAATGGCGGACGGCATTTTTATGGATAAGTCTTTTAGAACAAGGGTCGGATTGTCATCTATCAGCTGTTTTTGGGGTGTGCTGTCTGCACTCATCAGCTCATTGATACGTGCTTTGGCATTGACACTTCTACCATACGCCAACGGCTCGCCCACCAGTGCCGAGACTATCTCCATCAGCCCAAACACCCCAAGTGTCAAGGCAAGCACCATGGCAGGATTTAGGGCAGTATGACCGTTTAGCGTTGCCACCGTAAAAGGGGAAATACCCTGCTCAAATATCCGCCCTGCCATCAGTAGCAGTAGCACCACCGCCAACGCAATGATAAGCTGAATGAGTGCTTGGGCGTTACGTCTGACTCGCAGTGTCGCCATCGTCAGCTGATGATGTCGCTCATCATACTCGCCAAGCTCCCGCACGCTGTCCTGCCATCTGCCCCACGTGATGAGAGCGGTTAGGGTAGGCAAGGTGTTGATGAGTTTGCTCTTGCGTAGCACCAAAAGCTCACTCTCACGCCGTGCCAGTTGCACGCCTTTATATAGGGTCATGACCGCAATGATGAGTGCCAGCCCCATGTGTAGCACGATAATCCACGCTGTCGGTATCATCACAGACACCATGAGCGACAGCACCGCCACCGCCACGACCGCCACCACAAAGGGCGACACCACTCGCAATGGGAACTCATCTAGCGTATCAATGTCCTTGACCAGCCTTTGCATGGTCTCGCTACTACCGCCCTTTTGCAGTCGCACCGATAACGGCAATCTCGCCCAATGCGAAAAAAACTTCACTCGCAAATCACGAAGTAGCCCAAACACCGCATGGTGCGACACCATCAAATCGCCATAACGGGCAAAGGTTCGCACGATAGCAAAACCACGAATAATGGCGGACGGCATAAGATAATTAAAGGCGTGCGACCCCACCGCCAGCACGCCTGCCACGCCTGCCATCGTGATAAACCACCCCGAGAGCATGACCAGCCCCAGCACCGACAATACTGTCGCTATGCCTAACAGCCATGCGATGAGCCACAGAAGCTTTTGGCTAAGTAATAACTCTCTTAGGCGAAATGGACGTCTGTTGGGTTGATTAGCCATGTTGCACCGCCTTTTGTTGTTTTTGCTCATACAATGCCGTCAAGTCATGGACGACATCAAAGTCCACCCCTACCCCATCGTGCGTAACCCAAATCACGGTCTTGCCGACACTCACACGAGACAATAACGCCTTAATTTTCTCTGCCGTCTCACTGTCCAAATGCTCGGTTGGCTCATCAAGTAGCCACACTTTGGCATTTTGTAATAATAACTGAGCAATGGCAAGCCGCTGCCCTTGACCGCCTGACAGTCCACCGCCACGCTCGGCAAGCACGGTATTCATGCCATCTGGCAACTGACTGATGATGTCCCACAGGGCAACATCGTTTAGCACCTGCACCAGTTCATCATTAGTGGCAGACGGTTTGGCAAGGCGTAAGTTATCGCTAATAGAGATTGGTAATAATGGCGTGGTCTGCGACAGATAGCCAAGCTGTGTTCTTAGTATATTCACATCAAGCTCATCATACCGCACCGCCCTGCCATCAGCGTGAATGACCACATCGCCGGCAAAGTCGCCAAAACCAAGCAGGATTTGTAATATCGTGGATTTACCCACGCCACTTGCTCCCATCAAGGCGGTGCGTTTGCCTGCGTCAAAGGTTAGGCTAATGGGCGATAATCGCACTCGCCCATCATCGCCAAATGCCGTGATGTTATTAAGATGAAAAGCAGGCGGACTGGTAAGATTGACCGCCACATCGCCCCCTGTTTTGTCTTTAAAATTTAGCATGGGGGCGATTGCTTTGGCACACGCCACCGCTTGCCCTTTGACATGATACTCTGCTCCTAGACGGCGAAGTGGTGCGTAAAACTCTGGCACAAGCAGTAGGATAAATAGTGCCGTGCCATAGCCTGTCAGCACCTGCCCCTTACCCCACGGCAAAATCCCCATCAAGCCAAAACCCAAATATACCGCCACCAAGGCAATGGATAAGGCGGATAAAAACTCTAACACCGCACTGTTTAAAAAGGCGATTTTTAACACGTCCATCGTGCGTTTGCGATAATGCTCGGAGCTATTTGCAATGTCTGATACGGCAATGTCCACCGCCCCCAGTCGTGATAAGGTATTGACCCCACGAATCCAATCCAAAAACCGCCCCCCAAGCTGTGCCAATGCGTCCATCTGCTCACGGCTTTTACGAGCGGTTGCGATACCGATGATTGCCATAAAAATCGGCACAAGCGGTGCGGTAAGTAGCAGCACCAATGCTGACGTAACACTATAAAACGCCACACACCCCGCCAAAATCAAAGGCGTGGTAACGGCAGTCATCTTTTGGACATGAAAGCGAGCATAACCGACCAGTTGGTCAGGCTCATCGATGATTTTACTTGCCAATGCCCCGTCCGCCCCAAAATCACGCCTTGCCTGCCCCAGCTCGCCTAACTTGACAAATAAGCGTTGTCTCACCGATTTGGCAACGGTCAGCCCTGCTTGACTCAGCAAAACATCACGTCCATAACCAATGGCAATGCGTACCGCCAAACACGCAAACAGCAGTCCCAAATTAAAGAGTAAGCCACTGCCCACCACCCTATCAGGCAATGGCACGCCCTGCACAAAGCTCGTCAGCCACCCATCAAAGAGCCACACCAGTACACACGCCTGCCCCACCAACACCAGCACGCTCGCGATGTCCAGCAAATACGCCATCATCATGGCTTTTTTGACCGGCTTAAAAGTCGCCCTTAAAAAGGCATTTGCCATGATGTCTTCTTGGGAGCGTCTGGGTTTTTTGCGTTTGGATTTTGGCGATGTCGATTGCTCTACATGGGGCGGATGTTTGGGCGATACGGTTGGGGTGATTGGCTCGGTCATGGTGTTGTTATTGTCAAAATTTAGCGTTACATTATCGCTAAATTTGGGGATAATTTCAAGGTAAAGATAACTCCCAACATCGCCCTTTGTGTTACAATATCGCCACTTGCTTATTTTTGCTTTATCTCATGTCAATCCGCCAAAAATTATACATTTTATTAGAAAATCACGATGATTCATCGCCTTTGGCATTGCCTGCCAAGATATTGGATTTATTTTTAATTACGCTCATTTTAT
>NZ_JADFBZ010000089.1:0-3018 GCF_015223095.1 Moraxella sp. K127
ACTGTCCTTCTTATTTTTTCTTCTTCTTCGTTTGGATTGTGCTATGTCTCAAAACGCTGCCTTCTTGCTTCATGGACTGACCCAAGAACACAAAGATTTTTTACACCGCTACGCTCAAAATGAGTTTGGCTCGTCATCACGCACCAAAGCGATTTTAGCACTTATTGACAGGGCAATGCGTGATGAACAGGTGCAAAATTCATCAAGTGGAATTTGCCAGGATGAATTAAAAAATCAAGCCATTGCTAATAAACAAAAATTCATTGAACAACACCAAGAACAAATACAAAATCATAATAAAGCAATTCAAGAAGCCAAATCACAAAACAATCACGATTTGGCAAAAAAATTATCAAGAAAAAAACTTGGTATTAAAAAACAAAGATTGCAATTATCAATCCCAATTTATGATTATGAATACTTGGAGCAACTGGCAAAAAATAGCCATAGCTCCATACAATATTATACCACAGTTATCATATTGGAGCATTTGTATTCACAAAAAAGACTGCTTGGAAATGAAATAGAAGTTTTGAAAAAGTCAAATTATGAATTGTATAAAATCGGTATTAATGTTAATCAAATAGCAAAAGCAAATAATGCTGGCGATATGATAGAATTGCCAATTAACCAGTTATACAATCAAATTCAAAAACACATTAAGTTTGTGCAGGATTTATTGAAATCTAGTACAGGTATTTATTAAGGTTATTAGTTATGAAAAGTAGATATTTGGAAATATTAAAAATATTCATTATTTATTATTATTTTTACACTTGGCAATTTGGAATAAACTATGTCAAAAATATTCGATGACCCTGATTATTGGTTTGGTGGCACACCTAAAAAAACTAAAAAATCAGCCAGTAGTGGCGGTGTTATGTCTTTTAATTCGGTTCGTCCTAATTATAATGCCAAAAAGACCGCTTTAAACACAGTAAAAGGTGTTAATAAAAAATTACCGCAGGTTGTGGTAAAAATAAGCGGTTCATCAAAGGGGGTTAATAAGGCTCAATCGCACGCTGATTATATCGGACGAAATGGCAAGGTTGAGATAGAAGACCAAGACGGCAATAAGTATAATGGCAAGAATGAACAAAAAGACTTGCTGGGTTCGTGGGGTGCTATGGGTATGCACGACAAACACGAGACAGGTTCACGCAAGAAAGCGTTCCACTTTGTCTTTTCAATGCCAAAAGGTACAAACCCTGACGCTATGAAGACGGCGGTAAGAAACTTGGTTAAAGAAGAATTTGACGGTCATAAATTCTTCATGGCACAGCATTTGGATACAGATAGCCCACATTGTCATGTATTGCTAAATGCAACAAATGACAAGGGCGAACGGTTAAATCCCAGAAAGCAGGATTTGCATAATTATAGAGTGGCTTTTGTGGTAAAGCTCAAAGAGCAGGGCATAGAAGCGACCGCTACACGGCGAATACATCAATTTAAGTATCAAGACAATAAAAGTCAAGGTTCACTACATAAGAATGCACGCACAGGGGCGGAGCAGGGCGACAAAAAGCCAACAGCGAGCCAGCTTAAAAAGATACAGGCAACCCATAGCGAAATCGCCAAGCAGTACCAAGCGTATGCTGATAGCTTGCCTAGCGACCAAACAGAATTAAAGGCAGAAATTAAAAAACTGGTTGAGAGTAGGGCGGTCAAAGATAAGGGCAGGGGGCGTTAGCGTCCGCCTTTGCCCTTGTCTTGGTCTAATTCTTGACTTTTTTCAATGTCTGATATTTGGCTTGCCAAACTTTCAAATGCAATAATTTGTGCTTTTGGTGCTGGGTATCTTTCCAAAATCATATCTCTATTGGTTTTTAGTTCCAATATCTGATTATCTGAAAGCATTGGATAGCTTTCATTTAGATTTTTACTAGACATAACTTTTAGAATATTTTGGGCTTCAACAATAGCATTAGCATTCATTCTTGAACAAACTCGCTCATAAGATGAAATGAAATACTTTGCAAATTCGGTGTAATCTGCTGGTTCACTTTCATAGTAATGAGTAACTGCACGAGCATATTCTTCCACGCTTCTTTCTGTAAACATCACAGGCATTTTGTCATGAAGCATTAAGGTGTAAGCACACATATTGCGAGCAGTTCTTTTGTTGTGGTCTGAAAAATATTGTAAATAGGCAAGGTTTTGATGAGCGTAAACAGCTTTCTCAAATGGATTTTGAATATTATTGTATTCATTGTTTATTATTTCAAGTCCAGTTTCTAATTGTGCTGGGATACTTGACGGAACATAGGAACACATACCAATAAAAACAGGTTCTTTTCTAACAGAACCACATTCATTTTTATCCAACATCATTTCTGACGCTTGGTAGTGTGCATTTTTTAATAAATAAGTGAATGGTCTTTGATTTTCTTTTCCACCTTGAATTACTTCATTAACCAAATAATCAAATGAGCGGTGCATATTTTTTAACATTAGAGCTTCTTCAAACTTCTTTTGAGAGCCAGAAGTTCTACCTGTTTTTAATAAAATCTCTGTTTCTATTGCATTATAAGTATTGCCTTCAAGGACAGCAGAAGTATAAGCAAACTCAATGGAAAATGATTCTATGTTTCTCGGAGACATTAAATACTCGCTTTTTGAGTAATAATTTAACGCTTCCAAGTAAAATAGTTCTTCTTGTGAAAATATTGGCTTATACAATAGCTTGTCTTGATTGTATGGTATTAGGTTTTTTGGAGTATGTTCATTCATAAAAACAACCTGAAATACAAAATTGATTGAAAATTATAGCATATTTAATTTAATTTTTCTAAACTTTTCACATTCTCCTTATCCACAAAAATCTGCTCCTGTACACAGCCATTGTTGGGGCTAGGACAATTTAAAATAGGGTAGAGCGGTGTTGTGGTTATCATTAGCTCACGCATATAGGGGCGGTAAGTGATTGCTCCTATATATTCACAATCCTGCTCTATGGTCTTATTGTCTTTGGTGCAGGTGTGCAGGGTTATTTTGGCGATATTGGAATAACCGCTA
>NZ_JADFBZ010000090.1:0-2283 GCF_015223095.1 Moraxella sp. K127
ATTTGAATGCTATTTTAGCCGATTTGTTGCCAAAAGACGAGAAAGTCGCCCAAACTGCGACAAAACGGCAAATTTGTGGCAGTTTTAAAAATCATCTTGATTTTGTTAAAATATCCCTAAATTTGTCCAATCATTTGTTTTGCAATGAAAAATACACTCAACACCCACATCAAAGATTATATCGCCCAATCCTTGATTTTGTTATTAAAACAAAAACCATTTGATGAAATTAAAATCAATGAAATTTGCCAAAAAGCAGGGGTAAACCGCTCATCGTTTTATCGCAATTTTGCCAATAAAGAACAGGCGATTGTGTTTTATTTACAGCTTAATATGTTGCCTGCGTTTTTGGCTCGTCAGCCTTTTACTCGCAACAAGGATATTTTTGTGGCGATATTCCACAGCATTAACGATATGGGCGAAGTTGTGGATTTGTTGTATGTCAATGATTTATCGCACATATTTTTGCAATACATTAAGGATTGTTGCGGGGCAAAACCTGTTTTTGATGATGAGGAAGCCTATCGCACCAGTTTGATTATGGGACTGGTGTTTGGCTCACTTGATGAATGGATACGGCGTGGGCGTGTGCAAACGCCTGATGATATGGCAGATAAAATTGGCGAGCATTTAAAACGGATTGGGGAAAATTGGGACGCATTGTCCGATGAACACCAGCCTGCCAGTACCGAATGAATTGACTTAATGGCTTGTATTTTTAACAAAACATGGGATAATATCGTTTTATTTTAATAAAGGTTTTTTATGAAAACAATCACCCTATTAGGTATCGCCATGACCACCCTAACCTTAACCGCTTGCACCACAACCAATCAAGCCCAAAGCCCTGCTGTCGGTATGGCAAATCCTGCGTCCGAATTTTGTACCAAACAAGGTGGAAAAACCGAAATCCGCAAAAATGCAGACGGCTCAGAATATGGCGTATGCCATTTGCCAAATGGTCAAGTGGTAGAAGAGTGGGAATTTTTCCGCCAACATCAAAAGTAATTTTTGTAATAAAAACACCGTCCAAATGGACGGTGTTTTCTCGTTTAATCTTTCTTTTTGGTAGAAAAATTAAATATCCGATAAATGGGGCAAAAGTTGATAAATGCGGTCAAAACAAACACCGCCCCAATATAGCCCCACACCCCAATCACGCCCATGAACGCCAAAGCCACAAGCAACGCCCCAACCACCAAGCGTAAGATACGGTCAATGCTGTGTAGATTACTTTTCATGATTTTCTCCTAAATGATTTTGGACAAAACAATTGATAAATTAAGACGACACACGATTATAAGGCAACAAGGCAAGCACTCTTGCCATACCACAAAAGCCCGTAACCCCTGCAAATAGTAGCCCTGCCCCGACAAATCCACTCACGCCATAAAACACAGGCGACACAAGCGAGCCTAGCACCACACCAAACAGTATCAGCACCCCTGCCACGATTTGCACTTGCCTTAATAAGACTAATGGGCTGTGTGCGGTCAATGACAGTTGGTAGCCCTGCCTTTTGCCACGCCTGCAAACCGCCGTCCATGATATAAGCGGTGCAATTTGACGTATAAGCGGTGATTTTGTCGGCATTTTGGGCGGTTCTCATGCCTGATAGACAGTGAAAAATCACGATATTTTCGATATTTTCGCCATTTTGACCGCCTTGTGGATTGGCATTGTTGGCGACTTGGTTGGCGATACTGTCTTTATCAAGGCTGTCAATCGGCACGCACACCGCCCCACCAATGTGCATTCGGGCAAATTCATCAGGCGAGCGAATGTCAATGAGTGTCGCCCCCTTGGCGAGTTTTTGGGCGACTTCGTTTGGGCTGATTGTTTGGGGTTTGGGCATGGTTTTTGCTCCTTAGGGACAAAAAATTTCCTTTAAAACCATGATGATACGAGCAACCCTGTCATCACAAATCCGATAATACAAGGTCTGAGACTGCCTGCGATAACTTACCAGTCCTTCATCTCGCATTTTTGCCAAATGCTGGGAGAGTGCCGACTGACTAAGCGTGGTCATCGCATTGATTTGTCCGACACTCATCTCGCCATGCTCTATCAGCAGGCACAGGATTTGCAGGCGGTTTTCGTTTGCCAAAATGCGTAAAAAGTCGCTCGCTTGTTTGGCTTGCTCGGGGAATGTTGCATTGGATACAGTATCATTCATAGTTTAGATTTCTCTAATTTAGTTAATTCTAATATAAAATTTTGCCAAGGTCAAGCGTGTATTTTAAAATAAGCCGTTATTTTTGCCAATAAAAAACACCGCCCATT
>NZ_JADFBZ010000091.1:0-1757 GCF_015223095.1 Moraxella sp. K127
GCACCTCTCTAACTTAACATTCATACGAGTGTTGGCTCGCTCACTTTCGGGAATTGATTTGATGGCTTCATCAATAGCACCCACTCGGGTACGCCCTTTGTCCGATGGGTCTATTGTAGCATCATCAGGCACATTTTTCCACTGACTGCCGATGGAAGAATTGACATTTTTAAGTCCCATATCCATTGGTACTTTGCTGTTAAGGTTGCCATCAATCAGTTGGTCTGGGTTATGTAAGGCAGCCAAAGTTGCCATCACATTGTCGGTGGTGGTATTTGCTTTTTGTTCAGCCTCTACTTGTGACATACCGTTTTCTTTATATTCATTTGTGTAACGCTCCAATAAATCCGCCCTAAATTTATCCCTTGTCTCTATTTGGTCTTTGCCATCGCCTCGCCCACTGCCTTGAGAGGCTTTTCTTGCTTGAAATGCCTTTCTTCCTGCCTCATACTCTGCCACCGTCAAACTGTTAATGCCAGCCTCTTGCATTTGCAATTGTCTGTCAGTTTCTCGGTTCAGATAGTCGTCTGCCGATGTACTGTTACCAAAACCAGCAGGGTAATCATTTTTAATATTTTCATCGGCTCGTTTTTTGGCTTTATCAGTATTGACACGATTAAAACACGCCACCCGCTTTTGGGGCATTTGTTTGAAAACAGCTTTTTGGCTTTTTTGAATAAGGGTGGATTGTGTAGGAGCATTTAGATTTCCTCCGCCCCCAATATGAATATTTTGCGTAACCTTACCCCCATTTGCCACCATTGCCATTGCATAAGGCGTGGATAATAATCCATCCACTTTTTCTGTAATTTCTTTAGCAATTTGATCAATATAATCATTGATTTGACTGGCAATTTCATCAACTCTTTTAAATAATGCATCAAGCCCAGTATCCAATGATTTTAAACTGGGTCTGTCTTTAAAATTAACGCTATTAGCACTACCAAATGTTTTAAATTTATACGATAATTCTGATAGATATTTTTGAATGCTAGTTTTTGCTCTATCCGCCAGTTCTTGCCAAGGTTTGGTTTGCAACCAACGAATTGGATTATCCTTCCAAGGAATTTGATTGCCTGCCCCTATTTTTCTAAGATAGGTTTCACAGGTTTCCATAATCTCAGCTAAAGCTTTTATGTCAGCAAAGTCTTTATGTCTAATCACCTTAATTAAAGTCTTGACAACAGAACCTACCGTTGGTATTAAACCAAAAGCAGTCAATGCCAGATTGATCCAGTTCTCTTTGTTTTCTCTCTCAATCTCATTTGTCAATGTAAGAACATTTGCCACCAAATCTCTAACATCTGACACTTGATCCGCCACAGGAATGATACTTATCAAACCTGCAACAATAGTTTGGCTAAGTGTTGGCTCTTTATTAAAATCCCCAATAATGGCACCCCAAGCCCAAGACACCCATTGCTGTATTTTATCCCATACACCATAATCATCATTAACAATCGCCACCAAATCAGCAGAAACCTCTAAAAGTGAGCGTTTTAATTCTTGGGCAACATTCTCCCAATCATTAGGATGATTAACAATCCTAATGATACCATTTTTTAATTCGCCAGCCCCAAATGCTGGTGAAAGTTCAACATAATTGCTTTTAAGTTCAGGTAAATATTTTTCCAATAGTTCTACTGATTGACCAAACTCATACTTAATATAATCAGAACGATTATTGATATTTGTCCAAAAATTTCGGTTAGCCAACTCTCTGTCATTATCTTGAATATCACTCATCTTATTTATCC
>NZ_JADFBZ010000092.1:0-1700 GCF_015223095.1 Moraxella sp. K127
ACACCTTTGTAGTTTAACATTCATACGGGTTTGGGTTTTGTCTATATCGGCTGGTAGGTCTGCCACGGCTTTGTCAATGGCATCTATTCGGGTGAGTTTACGATTGGGCTTATCTATTGTACCATCTTTTGGTTTTTTAATCCATAATGTGCCGATTGATGAATTGACACTTTTTAGCCCCATCTCCATCGGCACTTTACTGCGACCACCACCGGCCACTTGATCAGGATTATGCAGAGCGGCTAGCGTGCCCATTATATTATTGGTGGTTTCTTGGGATTTTTGTTTGGCTTCTGTTTTTGACATACCGCTTTTCTTATACCGCTCATTGTAAAGTTCCAGCAAATATTGTTCATATTCTTCTCTCGTCTGTCTCTGATCCAAACCATTGCCACGACCATTTGCCTTAAAGTCATTGCGTGATTGTTCATACTCTGCCACCGTCAAACTGTTAATACCATCTTCTTGGAGTTTTAATTGTCTGTCGGTTTCTTGGTTTAAGTATTCATCTACGGTTAATTTGCTTGAGCCTGGTGGATGATCATTTGCGATATTCATTTTTGCTTGACGTCTAGCATCTCTTGAATTCACTCTTTTAAAACAACCAACTTTTGTTAACCTCATTGATGTTATGGTAATCTTCTGACTCGGTTGTTGGTGCGTTGCTTTTGTGGAAGCATTAGGATTACCGCCAATGTGAATTTCATGCTTAATTCCCCCCATTGCCAAACCTTGTTGAGCAAACAACTCATCTATGCGTGATTGTGTTTGTTCTAGTATTTCATCAATATATTTGTTAATTTGCAAAGCAATGTCATCAATCTGTGTGGCAAGTTGAGTCATTTTCGATTGCAGTGACGTTGGGATATTTTTGTATCCATCTTTTAATTCATAAGAAAATCTATGCAAATATTTCTGAATAGATTCTTTAGCTTTATCTGCATATCCTTGCCAAGGTTTGGTTTGTAGCCATGCAATCGGATTGTCCCCCCAAGGAATCTTATCGCCTGCACCAATACGTCTTAGATATGATTCACAGCTTTCCATAATTTGTTTTAGAGTATTAATATCTTTGACTTCTTTATGTCTAATTATTTTTACCAAAGATTTAAGCACTGAACCAATAAAGGGTATAATGCCAATTGCAGTCAGTGCTAAATTAAACCAATTTTCTAAATTTTCCCTTTCGTTTTCATTTGTTAAAATCAATACATTAGCGATAAAATCCCTAACATCTGACACTTGATCAGCAACAGGAATAATACTGATAAGACTTGATATGATGGTCTGACTAAGGGTTGGAGTTCTATTAAAGTCTCCAATAATTGCACCCCAAGCAAAAGATACCCATTCAGTAATCTTACCCCATACGCCATACAGTCCATTTAATATTTCTACCAAATCAGACATAGCTTCTTCGTGTAATGCTTGCATTTCATTAGTAAGATTACTAAGTCCAGCCTGATTTTTGGAAATACTAACAATGTCAAATAGCCTCTTACCAAGATCACTATCATGGATTAGTTGAACACCAACATTACTACCTAAATATTTTTCTAAGTACTCAGATGATTGATTAAATTCATACTTAATATAATCAGATCTATCATTAAGATTTTGCCAAAAATTTTTATTAAGTTGCTCTATTGCTTTTTCTGTATCATCAGACATTTTTATCTCCTGATTACCGATGGGTAGTT
>NZ_JADFBZ010000093.1:0-1604 GCF_015223095.1 Moraxella sp. K127
GGGCAGGCACGCCCTATATCATTCTTGATTTAAAAAGTTTGGCAAAGCCTTATTCGTCTCTTCCAATTTTTTGAGTTTCTTTTTGCCAAGTCCGCCAAGCACTTCACAGGCATGACGTAGGCGTGATAAAGTCATGTCCGCCCCGATGACGTACATGGAATTCATCACAGGCGTGCTAGACGTTGAACCTGCAATCGCCACAAAAAACGGTTGCATAAAGTCTTTTAATTTAATCTCAAAATGCCCTGCCAAGCCTTTTAGGGTTTGGTAAATGTTATTCTCGCTCCACTCGGGCAAGGCTTCTAGTTGCCATGTGGCAAGGTAGAGAATTTCCAAAAGCTTGTCATTATCCAGCGTTTTATGAGCAAAATCGTCTGGTGTAACGTTTGGCAAGTTTTGAAAATAAAACCCTGCCCAATTTACCGCATCGGACAACACGTTAATGCGTGGTTGAATGGCTTTGGCAATGGCGGTCAGCTTATCATCATCGCTTGCCCATGCCAAAATCTTCGCCTTTAACTCGTCTGCACTCATCGCACGCAGGTATTCGCCATTTAGCCAGTAGAGTTTTTCAATGTCAAACACAGGCCCGCCAAGCGACACCCGTTTGATGTCAAAGCTAGCTATCATCTCATCTAGGCTAAATTTCTCCGCTTCGTTTGGCAAGCTATACCCCATACGCCCCAAGTAGTTAATCAAGAC
The DNA here is from genome assembly GCF_015223095.1 of Moraxella sp. K127. Lineage (NCBI taxonomy): Bacteria > Pseudomonadati > Pseudomonadota > Gammaproteobacteria > Moraxellales > Moraxellaceae > Moraxella > Moraxella sp. K127. Next base: position 703 of record NZ_JADFBZ010000093.1, read on the forward strand.
CTCAGGTAGCACGCCTGCGTCCTTATAATAGGTGATTGACGTGGGGTTTTTGCGTTTGGAGAGTTTGGATTTGTCGGGGTTACGCAGTAGGGGCATATGGCACAGCACGGGCATTTCCCAACCAAAATATTCATACAGAAGTTTGTGCTTGGGAGCGGAGTTAATCCACTCTTCGCCACGAATGACGTGGCTGATTTGCATGAGATGGTCGTCCACGACATTGGCAAGATGATAGGTCGGCAAACCGTCTGTTTTTAAAAGCACTTGCATATCAACCGTTTCCCAAGGAATGCTAATCTCGCCACGAAGCATATCATGAATCACACACTCGCCGTCTGTCGGCACACGCATACGAATGACAAAGGGCTTACCGCTCTCGGCAAGTTTATCGCTCTCTTCACGGCTCAGATTGGCATAACGTCCGTCATAACGCACCGGCAAGCCTTGGGCTTCTTGCTCTTTACGCATTTGGTCTAGCTCGTCTGTCGTACAAAAACAGCGAAAGGCATGACCTTTGTCAAGGAGCTCTTGGGCGTATTTTTTGTAAATCTCGGAACGCTCGGACTGGCGATAGGGGGCGAACTGTCCGCCCACGTCAGGACCTTCACTCCATGTCAGACCTGCCCATTTTAGGGCGTTTAAAATCATCTGTTCAGACTGGGCGGTGGAGCGGACTTGGTCGGTGTCTTCAATGCGTAGGATAAACTCGCCCCCTTGTGATTTGGCAAAAACCATATTAAACAAGGCGATATAAGCCGTGCCAACGTGCGGAGAGCCAGTTGGGGACGGGGCGATACGGGTGCGAATGGGTTTGGTCATGGTAAATTCTCAAAATAAATAATACGCCAGCTCAGCTTTAATTTACAATTTTTAAAATCATAAGGGCGAATTGCAATTCGCCC
>NZ_JADFBZ010000094.1:0-1530 GCF_015223095.1 Moraxella sp. K127
TAGGTTGTCTTGGTTATCATCAGTGCGATTGTCTACAAGGTGTCTTTGGGTGAGTGTGGGTTTATCCCAGTGGAACTTGACTTTGATGCGACCGTATTGGTCGGTGTGTATCTCTTCACCTTCTGGGGCGACAACAGTGGCGGTTTGGGTACGGGCAATGGGTCTTGGGCAGGGGGTTGTGGGTACAAGCGGATGTGTGGCAGGGTATGCGGTGAAGCTTGTATCGGCGGTGTAGTACTGATGGGTGTTGTTGTCTTCATCGATGGGCTTGATGCTCATCTGTAAGGCGTAGACAACCCAGTCGGTATTCATGCTTTGATTGGGATGACCTGTTAGGGTAAATAGGTGAGCGATTTGTATGCCCTTTAGTCTGCCATGTGCTGTGGCACTTAGGCTTTGATGTTGATAAGAGGCGGTGAGCTGTTCGTTTCGTGTGACTATCTCGTCATTGCCTGCTCGTCTGCCTTGATGCCATTCATAGCGTTGTAGGTGATGGATGAGTGCCTGATGTGGTTTGTGTGTGTCAGTTTGTGCCTCTTTGATGGTATCATGAGCCATTAGGGGCTCACCTGGGGTTTTAAACTGATAATCAGATAAGAGACTTTGGGCGCAGGTCAGTATGCTTTTGGGGGTAAAGTGCTCTAGGTATTCTGCATACTCTGGCATGCGCTGATTGGGCGGGTAGAGTGTTAGGGTGTCATAAAAGGGATTGGCATGTCTTTTTAGATGACTGACATGGTCGGTGATGATTAGGGTGTGGTTGTCTTTGGTGTGTTCAAAGTAAAAGCTGATGCCATGCTCACTCATGAGGCGAGTGATGAATGCGTGGTCTGATTCGTCATATTGGGTTTGGTAGTCTTGTACAGGATAGTCATGGGTGAGTTCAAACTGCCAAGGATAGGGGTAGCAGGATAATACCTCTTCGATGATTTGTGGAATGGATTTGTGTTGGTGGATGTGGTAGTTATTTGTTTTGGTGAGTAGGTAAGTCCATGGAGATAAGGTGAGTTCATAGACGGCATGCCTGTGATGGGTGGTGAGTTTGGCACAGCCGGTGATGATGCCATGTCTTATGACTTGTCCTGTGATGGTTCTATCGTCGATGGGGTGTTTGTCATTTAAGTCAAGGGATATGCCTAAGGGGGTACCGATGAGGGCGGTTAGGTCTAAGTGAGAGGCGACGCTTTGGTAGGAGATGGTGCCTTGGTGGGAAGGCATGTGGGGTGTGTGGGAGACATGAGAAGAATGGAGAGAAGAGAGAGAATGGGAAGAAGAGAGAGAAGTGTCATTGTCTTTGGGGTGGATGATACTGCCATGATAAGCTTCAAAACTGACATAACCTTCTAGTCCCTCTATGCCATGGGCAGGGTTGCCATGTTCGTCTTTGGCTTTGACGATGAGTTTGTATTCAAACAGTCCGTTGATGCTCTCTACCCCCTGTAAGCTGTCGAACCATAGATAAGGGGTGCCAGATACACTTTTGGGCAGATAAAGAGAGTGTAGATGAGCACGATGGTTCATGGGGATGTC
>NZ_JADFBZ010000095.1:0-1416 GCF_015223095.1 Moraxella sp. K127
ATTGTTAAATTTGTGACAACTTTAAAAACTCTTTGGTCGCACCTGTCTTTTTCCGTCTACTTTAAATGGCTGACTTCATCCACCAAATCATCAAGCAGGGCATCAAAAATATCATCGCCTGACAACTGTTCCAATGGCTTATGTGGCTTATGAACGGGTTTTGGTGATGCTTGCGTTTGTGTCTGCTCTGTCAATGTTTGGTTGGCTTGACTGGCTTGATTACTTTGGTTACTTTGCACGGCATTGTCTATCATGTCGCTATTTTTACCAGTCTTTTTATCCATAGCAGATTGTTGGGCGGTGCTAGCACTTACCTGTGGCTCTGCCCCTGCCTCTTGCTGTATTTTTTGCTGTGGCTTTTGCTCTGCTATTGGCTCGGGCTGATTTTGCACACCCTTATCACTAACATCTTTGACATCTTTGGCGTGCCAAAAACCGTAGCGATTGACCGTCCACCACACCAAAAACTTACTGGCGGTAATGCTGTGTAACTCATCGGGCAGTTTTACCACGTTCAAGCCCAGCTCTTGCCATGTCCGCTCATCCGTCTCGCCCTGCTCACACGACTCTTTTGCCACAAAAATCTCATCTAACAAACCATCATACACCACTCGCCTGTCCCACGCTTTTTGGGTTAGGTTCATGCGTGTGAGCTGATAAAACACACCATCATGCCAAATGACATAACTGCGGTGTTTGGGGTGAACAAAAATTACATCTATCGTTCTGTTGGCAGTGCGACTGGTTGGATTTTTCATGGCAGGAACATCAAAAAGGACTTATTTCTATTTTATCAAATTTTTTCATCATTTTAGCAAAATTCTCCCGAAATTCTCCCAAAATATCCCTTGCATTCATGGGGAATTTTGCTATACTGTTACTAGATTTATAGACTAAGCGGTATCCTTTTCACACCTTTATTAAGGAGTTTGCCATGTATCAGCACGTGTTACTTGTTACCGACTTAAATGACGACACCGACATTGTCGCCAGTAAAGCCAAATGGATTTTGGATTCATCGCCATCTGCTCAGCTGTCTGTGCTACACGTGGTCGAAGAGACCATGCTCGGCTTTGGCTACGAGCTAATCCCTGCGTCCGCCCTGCACGAAGAGATAGACGATGAGCGTTGCCAAGTGGCTCGCACTCGTCTTGCCGAAGTGTTGGCACGCAACAACCTACACGCCCACAACGCCAAAATCAAAACCGCCATTTCAGGACGTAAAGGCATCGTGGATTACTGCAACACCCACGCCATTGACCTAGTCGTCATCGGTCGCCACAAACGTACAGGGCTATCGGCGTGGCTGGCAGGGGCAACTGCCGACAGCATTTTGCCCGATGTGGACGCTGATTTGCTGGTGGTGCAGTTGGGTTCGGTCAGTTAGACAGTCATTGTGATAAGGGCAAATTTGGG
>NZ_JADFBZ010000096.1:0-1279 GCF_015223095.1 Moraxella sp. K127
CCAAAAACCCAAACCCCCCACCATCTCTGGCAGGGGGTTTGGTTTGACTTGGTTGGTCTTGTTTGCTGTTAAGCCAATCTTGTTAGATTAGTTCTTAACGTTAGCAACAACACCAGCACCTACGGTGCGACCACCTTCACGAATCGCGAAGCGTAGACCTTTGTCCATGGCGATTGGGTGGATAAGCTCAACACTCATCTCAACGTTGTCGCCAGGCATAACCATTTCAGTACCTTCTTGTAGGGTGATGGCACCTGTTACGTCAGTGGTACGGAAGTAGAATTGTGGACGATAGCCATTTAGGAATGGAGTATGACGACCACCTTCTTCTTTTGACAGTACGTATACTTCAGCGTCAAAGTTGGTGTGTGGGGTGATTGAACCTGGCTTGGCTAGTACTTGACCACGTTGAACTTCTTCACGCTTGGTACCACGTAGTAGAACACCACAGTTCTCGCCAGCACGACCTTCGTCTAGTAGCTTACGGAACATCTCAACACCAGTACAGGTGGTTTTGGCGGTGTCTTTGATACCTACGATTTCAACTTCATCACCAACTTTGATGATACCAGATTCAACACGACCTGTTACCACAGTACCACGACCAGAGATAGAGAATACGTCTTCGATTGGCATTAGGAATGCTTTATCGATGTCACGCTCAGGCTCAGGAATGTAGCTGTCTAGGGTGTCTAGTAGTTCTAGGATGGCAGGCTCGCCATATTGACCAGCATCACCGTTTAGACCTAGAAGAGCAGAACCTTTGATGATTGGGGTGTCATCACCTGGGAAGTCATAGTCAGATAGAAGTTCACGTACTTCCATTTCTACTAGTTCTAGTAGCTCTTCGTCGTCTACTAGGTCGCACTTATTCATGAATACCATGATGTAAGGTACACCAACCTGACGAGACAGAAGGATGTGCTCACGAGTTTGTGGCATAGGACCATCTGTGGCAGCAACAACTAGAATCGCACCGTCCATTTGAGCGGCACCAGTAATCATGTTTTTAACGTAGTCGGCGTGACCGGGGCAGTCTACGTGTGCATAGTGGCGAGCTGCAGTGTCATACTCGATGTGAGAAGTGTTAATGGTAATACCACGAGCTTTTTCTTCAGGAGCTGAGTCAATGGCAGCGTAGTCTTTTGCTTCACCACCGTGGTGCTTAGCAGCAACGGTAGCAATCGCAGCAGTTAGGGTAGTTTTACCGTGGTCAACGTGACCGATGGTACCAACGTTTACGTGTGGTTTGTTACGTTCGAATTTGGCTTTGGCCATG
>NZ_JADFBZ010000097.1:0-1276 GCF_015223095.1 Moraxella sp. K127
TTTTTGACAAACCATCACACCCTACCCCCAAGGGCTAATAGCAGGATTGTCATGCGTTGATTACAATGGCAAGACCATTCACCGCCCAAGGATAATTTATGTCCACTTCCATCAACTGGCAATCTGATGATGAACAAGTTCAGAAAAATCAGCGTCGTGCTTATGACGACATGCGAGCACGCTGTCCCATCGCCCATGATGATAAGTTCGGTTATAGCGTGTTTTCTCATGCTGATGTCATGCACATTCTAAACGACCCTGCGATATTTTCCAATCACGTCTCAGACCGCCATATCGCTGTGCCAAACGGCATGGACGCACCTGTTCATACGGCGTTTCGTGCGATTAATGATAAATATTTTACCGCTGACCGCATGGCGACATTTCACCCCATCGCCAAGGAGTTGATTGACAGCTTAGTGAGCCAACTGCCCAAGGGTCAGCCCATTGATGTCATGGCAGAGTTTGCCAAAACTTATGCCGTCAAGCTACAAAATGCCTTTATGGGCTGGGGCGATGAGACCGAAGCACCATTAAACGCATGGATTGAGAAAAACCGCAAAGCCACACTGAGCCAAAATCGGGATGAGATTGCCAGTGTCGCCTTAGAATTTGACAGTTATATCAAGGCGATTTTGGATGACAAACGGACAAAACGCCCTGATGATGTGACCTTTGAACTGATGAACGACGTGGTCATGTTACCACAAGGCGAGCGAGTGATGAGCGATGAAGAGCTTATCTCACTCATTCGCAACTGGACGGTGGGTGAACTGTCCACCATGTCGTCAGCGGTCGGGATTATTTTTGAATTTTTTATTCATCATCCTGATGTCTTGATTCATCTCAAAGCCAACCCCCAAGACATTGATAATGCCGTCCTAGAAATACTGCGTTTACACGACCCGCTCATCACCAACAGACGACGCACCACCTGCCCTGTCACTCTACATGGCGTGGACATCCCCAAAGACGCCAAAATCACGATTAACTGGCAGTCCGCCAACCGTGACCCCAAAGCCTTTCATCAAGCGGACAGTTTTGAACTACACCGCAACCAAGCTAATAATCTGGTCTATGGACATGGCGTTCATGTCTGCCCTGGTAAGCCATTGGCACAGCTTGAACTGGGGCTATTGGTAGAATGCTTGGCAGAGCAGGTAAGCAAGATTCGCCCTGCGTCTGACGACTACTTTGACCATGCCATCTATCCTGCGTCAGGTTTTAGTCGCTTAGAAGTCGTGCTTCATTAACTTCATTCCCCCTTTCCCCTTTT
>NZ_JADFBZ010000098.1:0-1246 GCF_015223095.1 Moraxella sp. K127
CCCTTGTATATCCAAAACAAGATATAATAAGCCAACCCGCTTATCTGTCTTTCGTTTCGCCCCTAGAGATGACATTCGTTTTGTAGCATTGAAACCAGATAAGCACCCATCAATAACAACCGTACAGTTGCCAGTTTAACACCCGAATGCAAGGCAGGTTTATGATGAGTATGAAATCAGCAAACAATGAGTTAGACAAACACTATGTTCATTTTGTTGGCATTGACGTTGCCAAAAAGAGCTTTGTGCTTGCCACTTCATTATCACCCAAAACCAAAAACCATGATAACACAGCACAAGGCATTGACCAAGCCATCTGTTTTATCAAAGAGGAACACAAACAATGCGATAATGGCAAAACCTTAGTGGTTCTAGAAAGTACAGGTGGACTTGAAGTACCCCTTGCCAAAGCCATACACTTAGCAGGCATTTGTGTCATGATTGCCAATCCAAGGCAAACACATCAATTTGCCAAATCACAGTCCTTAACCAAAACAGACAACAAAGATGCTAAAATGCTTGCTTTTTATGCCAAAATGATGGCACAAAGAGATGATTTAGCCACCTTGCTTTATTGCCCACCCAGTCAAAGCCAAGAGTTATTAACCGCATTGATTAACAGACGCAATCAATTTGTCCAAATGTGTGTGGCTGAAAAAAACCGCTTAGAGCAATCTCATCACAGTCAAATCAGTAGCATTCAAGCTCATATTACTTACCTAACAGAGCAAATTCATGAGTTAGACAAGCAAATCAAAACCCATCTTGATGATGACAATCACCCAGATTTAAAACAAACCAGCAGTGTCATTCAAAGTGTTAAAGGTGTTGGACAAACCACCACAGCCACCTTGTTGGCAATGCTGCCTGAGCTTGGTACAATCTCACACAAACAACTTGCCAGTCTTGTGGGTGTTGCCCCACACCCTAAGCAAAGTGGAGAGACTAAGTTTAAAGGTCTGTGTCAAGCAGGACGACCAGAAGTGCGTAAGGCACTGTATATGGCAACCTTAGTGGCTACTCGCTTTGATGAGAAAATCAAAACCTTCTATCAAAGATTAAGAGCCAATGGCAAGCCCTTCAAAGTTGCCATTGTTGCCTGTATGCACAAACTACTAACCATTTTAAATGCACGGGTTAGAGATGAATTACAAAAGCAAGTTGTCGTACGTTAAATGTTCGGTATTGACGCTTTGTGCTAAGTTTTTGTATTGCACTTTGATGGGAGTGGAATACAGTTGCTACA
>NZ_JADFBZ010000099.1:0-1180 GCF_015223095.1 Moraxella sp. K127
TTGGTATTTTGTCGTCATACCGTCTGATGGGAAGTGTACTTTCTATTTTAGCCATTTCTTTAGTTTGCCATAAGTTCGGACGGGCAATCTCTTTTTCTATTCGTCTTAGGGAGTTGATGAGTAACGAAAAATATTATCAGATTTTTATGGCTTTTATTTTTGTGTATGTGGTCGTTTCTGCGTTTTCGATAGGGTATTTGCGTTCAGCCTTTTTTACGGGTTATGATATTATTGAAGTAGAGAATCGCCCTTATTATATCTTGGTGGCAAACGGTGATGAAGGGTTTATCTTGGGTGAGAACATCAAGCATAACAGTCATTTTATCTTTTTTGATCGCAAAACTTTAAATCATTACACCATACACATCACACCATCTCCTTACCTACCCTATAAAAACCAACTATCAGCACAAATATATCACCAAGAATAAGCAATATTTGACAATTTGTATGGTAAATTCTATTCAAGGCACAACAAAGGTTTTCCGTTCGTGGTAAGCTGCCCGCCCATAACGGAGAACCGCTTCACCCGCAGGCAGGCTTAGAGCGAACGGTTTTTGTATGATTTTGATATGAATTGAGTGTGGTTAGACTTGAATATGCAACCTGAGCTGGTACGCCAAGGTTCTTTGAGTGGCGGTTTTTCTTATATTTGATGTCAATCACTCTTTTCAAGAGGTGTTAATAGTGGTTGCTGATGATGTATTTACGTAAAAAACCACCCCTTTCGGAGTGGTTTTCATCTATGCTAGATAAGCTAGATTATTAGTTACCGCCTGTGCAACCAGTTGGGTTGAACTTAACTTTGTAGTTACCACCTTTAGTGATAGAGCAGCTCCATACGCCTTGTGCGTCACGGCTTTGAGTAGCTACAGTGCCTTTGATGTCTTTGTTAGCTTTGTTACCCAAAGTAGCAGAGATAGAACCTGCACCGCTGTCTTTGAAACCGTTAATGTTAACTGCTTCCATCAAGTTAGAGCGTGGGTTGCCGTCAGCTTTAAGACCGATGTTTTCTTGAGTAGAAGAAGAGTCGCCATCAATAATTGGCTCTTTACCTTCGAACAAAGCAGCGTCTACGGCAGTTTTACCAGCAGCTAGCTCACCTACTACACGAGTCATTTGAGACTTAGAGATATAGTCTTGATAAGCAGGCAATGCGATGGCAGCTAGGATACCAATA
>NZ_JADFBZ010000100.1:0-1157 GCF_015223095.1 Moraxella sp. K127
CGTTCGCCCTTGTATCAACCCAACACCAAACCTAGATTATCTGCTAGAATGTTGTTGGGTTATACAAGCAAAGAGAACACGGGTTCGCCCTTAGTGTCTTAACACTGGTGCTCAGATGGTGTCCTTTGCTTGTCATCTTAACTCTGAATGGTATCTAAGTGCGTTTATTAAAACAGACACTGCATAAACAAGGCAAGAGACAGATGATACACTATATTGGCATAGACATCAGCAAAGCAAAGTTTGATGTTGCATTTATAAACCCAAGCACAAATAAAGTAAAAACCAAGGTTTTTAACAACAACAAAGCAGGCTTTGATTTACTGCTTGCTTGGTTAAAAACCAATGTCAGCAATCATCTTGATGAGCTACACATCATCCTAGAAGCAACAGGGGTTTATCATGAACACCTAAGTGAGTTTCTTGATGATAATAATATCAAGCAAAGCATTGTCAATCCTAACTATGTCCGCAAATTTGCAGACAGTTTGGGGGTAATCCATAAAACTGATAAAAAAGACAGCATTATTTTATCAAGGTATGGTTATAGCCACAAGCCTGAGGTTTGGGTAGCACCTAGCATTGAAGCCAAACAGCTAAAAGCTCTATTGGCTCGCTTAGAAGCACTCAAAGAAGATTTGCAACGAGAGCAAAACCGACAAGAGTTGCTCTTATCACCCAATCTGCCCGATTTGGTTAAAGCATCCATGCAAACAGTCATCAGTGTCCTTCAAGAGGAAATTGCCAAACTCACCAAAGACATTGATGACTTTGTTGACAAACACCCAAGTTTAAAGCAAGACAAAACCTTACTTGAAACCATTGACGGCATTGGTTCTGTTATTGCCAAAGAAGTGGTATGCTTAATACATACCAAACAATTTAAAAAAGCCTCACAGATGGCTTCGTTTTTAGGCTTAATACCCAAACAAAGACAGTCAGGTGTCTTTAAGGGAGCAACCAAACTGTCCAAACAAGGGCAAGTCTCTTTGCGTGCTAAGCTGTATATGTCTGCAATGAGTGCCATTCGTTATAATAGCACCATTAAGGCATTTTATGAACGATTACAACAAAACGGTAAAACCAAAATGCAAGCCTTATGTGCTTGTATGCGTAAATTGGTACATATCTGTTTTGGTGTTATCAAAACCCAAACA
>NZ_JADFBZ010000101.1:0-1118 GCF_015223095.1 Moraxella sp. K127
CTTAATAACATATTTTTAAACCAAAACCTAAATTCATCATTAACACGGATACCACCATGAGCATTGATATTAAAAACATTCATAAACGCTTTGGCGAATTTACCGCCTTAAATGACGTAAGTTTCTCGGTCAATTCTGGCGAACTTGCCACCCTGCTTGGGCCATCAGGCTGTGGCAAAACCACCCTTTTGCGGATTATTGCAGGGTTAGAGACGTCCGACACAGGGCGGATTTATTTTGACGGCACAGACGTAACCGACACGCCCGTGCAGCAGCGTGGGATAGGTTTTGTTTTTCAAAACTATGCCCTATTTCGCCACAAAACAGTCGCCCAAAACATCGCTTTTGGCTTAGAACTACTCCCCAAACACCAACGCCCCACAGGGGGTGAGATTACTAAGCGAGTGACGGAACTTCTTGATTTAATTCAACTGCCCCACACCAAAGACCGCTATCCGCATGAGCTGTCAGGCGGTCAGCGTCAACGTGTGGCACTGGCTCGGGCGATTGCCACAAACCCCAAATTATTGCTCCTTGATGAGCCGTTTGGGGCGTTGGATGCCAAAGTGCGTAAAGAGCTACGCACGTCCCTACGCCAAATCCAAAAGGACATTGGCATCACATCCATCATGGTAACGCACGACCAAGAAGAAGCGGTTGCCGTATCGGATACGGTGGTCATCATGAATCACGGCGTGGTGGAACAAATGGGCAAACCTGATGAGCTGTTTGCTCGTCCTAATAGTGAATTTGTGGTGGATTTTTTGGGGCTTTAAAACATCATTCTATTTGGATTAAATGGTGCGTATTACGCACCTTACCGCCATTTGGTGTGTTTTGACGTTAAATGATGATACACTCAACCAACTTGATATTTACCACGGGTTTGTAGGGGTGTGCTGAGCACACCCTTTGATGACATTACCGTGCAGGGCGTGCACAGCACGCCCCTACATCCAAACATCATTGTGTTTGTAGTAATTTTAAAGTTTATTGGGTATATAAAAATTACCTTAAAAAATAGATTAGGATTATATTAAATAAATTAACCATAAAAAACACGCCCCATCGGACGTGCTTTTATCAGCTAATACTAGATTAACCTTAAACTACTAGAT
>NZ_JADFBZ010000102.1:0-1058 GCF_015223095.1 Moraxella sp. K127
GGTAGAGAATTAAAAGAAAAACACAGCTAGGGCGAGCTGTGTTTTTTAGGAAGTGTGTTTAAATTATTTTTTTGCATTGGCGAGGATTTCTTCTGGGATGAGACTGATGCCATGCTCTGTGAGTTTGTACCAAACATAAGCCTGTGATTTAGATAAGTGGCTTGGGGTTGGGTAAATGGGTGATACATCACCGATGTTTAAGTAGATGACTTTTTTAGTCATGCGGTCTTGGTAATAACCTGATACAGTAGCAGGTTGTCCTTCTTGGATGATGCAGGTTTCATCGTATTTGGGTGGGGTGGTTGGTGGGCTATTTTGACTGGCAACAAAGGCGGCAGCACTCTCTGGGGTGATACCTAGATTATCCACCACTCTATTAATGTCCATCATAATCTCAAAGGGTTCTAACTGCGTGATAAAGTTAATGTGTTCAAAGATATTAACCTTTTGTACATTTTGCAGAAGTTGCTTACCGCCCAAGGCAATGGCTGGCACAAAGGTATATATCTCATCTTCTTTGAGTTTGCCATAACTGGCAAGACAGCGGTTAAAGAGGGGGGTGTGGTGGATGTCTCTTTTGTCATAGAGTTTTTTATCTTTGTATGCATCAACACTGACAGCTACGGTTGAGCTAATAGCTTGGTCTCTTTGCGTTAATTGGCGATTATCTTTAATGGTTGGAAAAATACGAATATAATCTAAATGGATGCCTAGACGAGAAGTGGTATGTCGACCCATTACTTCCAAGGTTCCAAACGCCGTTCTGCCCAGTACATACCAATCATCATGGGCATAAAACGGAGTGGGTTTTAAAATCTCATCAAGCAGGTCAGCATAATCATCAGGATTTACCAGCCAAAATCCCCCATCATCAAAACAAGCAAAGCCGATTTGCTCCCAAAGATACCACAACGGTCTTGGGAAAAAATCACCATAGGTCTTGATAAAGGCTTGGGTGGGTTTGGCACCTGTTTCTATTTTGATGTTTTTAAATTCCCAATATTCTATTGATTCATCAATTTCTTGTTGTGCGTCTGGTTCTAACTCTTGCATTATTT
>NZ_JADFBZ010000103.1:0-1049 GCF_015223095.1 Moraxella sp. K127
GAGGGGATTCCTGCTCCCAGACGGCCAAGCCCGACCGCAAGAATGTTCCGACTGGCATTGATATCTCTATCATGCCGTGTGCCACACTTTGCACAAGTCCATTCTCTTATTCGCAAACCTGCTCTACCTTTCGGACTACTGGACATATCGCCACAGCACGAGCAAGTTTGGGTAGTGTATCGTTCATTCACGATTTCAAAACGACAACCTGCGTTCTCGCACTTATAGGTCAGTTGTCGTTTCAGTTCAAACCAACCTGCATCGTAAACCGACTTGGCTAGTTTGCCTTTTTTACTGTTAAATTGGGTGGTTTTTACATCACCAACCACGATTAGGGCGTTATTCTTAACTAGCCCTGTGGTGAATTTGTGTATGAGGTCTTGGCGTGTATTTTTAATTTTGGCATGGATTGCCTTGACACGCTGTTTGTTTTTGGCACGTTGAGCGGTAGCTAATGCTTTGGCATATTTGAGCGTTTGCTTGATTTGTAGCTTGTCGCCATTTGAGGCGGTGGCACTGTCTTTTAAGCCTAGGTCAATGCCTACACTACCTGTTCCGCACTCGGTTTTTGGATAGTCTTTGACGGTAATACACGCATACCAACGATTACGGCTGTCTTGCACCAGTTCGCAGGTGTTAATTTGGTATAGGCTAAGGTTGTAGCTGTCCCATAGGTCAATGATGAGCTTTTGCCCTTTAGCTAAACTAAGCTGTAGGGTTGATTTTAATCCTTTTTTGCCTGTTTGGCGGGTAGCGATGTGTTTAATGGCGGATTGTTTAAACGGTAGCCAGCCAAGCGATTTACGCTTGGCATTGGGGTTGTTGGTTCGCCATGATAGTTTGGCTTTTTTAAATTGCTTACGGCTTTTGGCGTGGGTTTCGTTAATGGCTTGGATAGTTTGCGAGTGTAAGCCAAGTAACTCACCGCTACCTTTGGTATATTCGTTTAGGTCATAGGCGGAAAAGAATTTGCCCGTCTTTTGTAGCTGCTTGTAACTCAAGTCATTCACGTAGTTCCATACGAAATTGACCGAACCACTTAGGCGGTT
>NZ_JADFBZ010000104.1:0-873 GCF_015223095.1 Moraxella sp. K127
TAGAGCACGTTGAACATTCACAACAATCTCACCCATTGACAAACAAAAGCCAAAGCTACTGTACCTTCATAACACACCAGTAGCTTATCATACCTTGTAGCAACCGCTCTAAATCTTTTGCATTTTTCAAAGGCGTTTTCTACTAGGTGTCTTAATTTGTATAAGTAGTCATCTATTGGGTTTTGGTCTTTACTTTTGCTATTACTGCGTTTTGGTATGTTGGGTGTTGTATTGGTTTGTTTAATTTGCTCCCTTAGGTCATCACAGTCATAACCCTTGTCAGCACTTAATACTTCTGTATGCTTTGATAAAACTTGTTTGTTTTGTTCTATCAGCTGTGGAGCAATCTTAACATCATGAACTTGTCCACCTGTGATGATAAAGTCTATGGGATTCCCACAAGCATCTACCACAAGATGAATTTTTGTGGTATTTCCACCCACACTTTTGCCAATGCCTTGTTCTGTCTTGTTAGCGACATTACAAGCATGTTGATGAGCTTTGATGTAACTGCCATCTATAAATACCCATTCAGCATCAGCTTCTTCGGATAAGCATTGAAACAATTTCATGAGTTTGCCTAGCTTAGACCAACGCACAAAGGTTTTGTAAATGGTGTTATGATAACCAAAACAAACTGGTAAATCTCGCCAAGGTATGCCTGTACGAATGCGAAACAAAATGCTTTCTACGGTTAATCTAAGATTGTGCTTGTTGTAGATACCAAGTTGTAGTAGAATAATCTTTAACTTGTACCATTGTTCATTTGTGAGTAAGGTGCGAGCCATAACGATTTTGGTGCTTTGTTTGGGTTAGAGCTTGCATTGTACCAAAATCGTTTTTTGTTTTGTTAATAAAGTTCAACGTGCCCTA
>NZ_JADFBZ010000105.1:0-841 GCF_015223095.1 Moraxella sp. K127
AAAACAATGACAAACCCCACCCACTATGCTAAGATTATTTTATTTACCCACAAAGAACGCCCATGCCCCACACCGACACCATTGCCGACTGGCTTGTCTCTCACCGTCTGTATGAAGACAATCTATTTTATTATGCTCTTATTATCTGTTTTTGGTTCTTTATTGGATTTGTCTTTTTAGGCTTTGAAATCAATGGATACAGTCAAGCCCAAAACCTTTTCTTTAACTTCATCTATTATCTTATCATCTGTGCCTGTATGGCACTCTGTCCCTTTTGGTTTAAACTTTTCTTTTCAAAAACTCATACTGCCAAACGAGAGCAAGAACTACAACAAGCCCTAGATGAACTTAATGAATACGACAGAGCAGAAGTAGAAGCAGAGCTTGCTCATACAGGTGGTCTTGCCATGCGACCTATCCAAAAATGGGCAATCATCTTTCTTGGTTCATACTTCTTATTTGAAGTGTTTTTTATTTCGGCATGGGTTAAGGATTTGGCACTTGTATGGGAGCCAAGATGGGCGAGTGCATTGATTGAGTGGGTAAGAGAGAATACGGATTTTTTGTCTGATAAAGAAAGAGTTGATCGTAAGTTGTTTTCAGTATATATCAAGCCTAGTGATACAGAATTATACCAACTTTACACGTCCGAAAGAGAGTTTTTAGCTTCTAGTTTTGGTGGAGCAACCACTTTATTTCAAGTATTTAGAAGTTTTTGCTTTCCACTCATCTTATTTGCAATTGCAACGATTATTTGGCGACCTTTGGACTGGTTGGGCGGACTTAGTGTAGACCCAAGAAACATTCATTCGGTTGGTTCGTTTATTTTTTCTAGTGTGGC
>NZ_JADFBZ010000106.1:0-836 GCF_015223095.1 Moraxella sp. K127
TGTTTCAACCCCACATCTCGCCCCTCTTGCCAGGACACTTTGGCCAAATAAGCATCTGCTGCTGTATTGTCTCGGTAAGTTTTTAGGCTGTGTTCATATCTTGCCCATTCTTCTCGGTTCATGTTTGCAATTTTGGCTTGTTCAAAGGCTTGTTGAAATAAAGTGTCATTTTTAAAAACATTGGGTATCATTTGTAAGTCCTTGAGGTTTTTTAGGTAAAATAACCATTTATCCAGATGGGTTGTCAGTTCATTTTGGGTTTTGTTAAAACTTGGCATCTCAAGATAGATGAATGTTAATTTATCATAAAACACCTGATTGTGCTGATTTTTTAGCTGTATGGTGTGTATCACATCAGAAGAGATGATGTCTAAATAAAAGTCCAAAATACTGATGCAATATACAGCACTTAGCTGATATCCCCAGTCTTTGCCTTTTTTGGCTTGTTCGGTAATGGGGAAGGTGGCATAGTATAAGGTACGATCTTTAAAGAATTCTTGTTTGATGCGTTGCAATTCCACAATAAACTGCTCGCCTGTGGTGCTGTGGCAATAAATATCATAGATTGCTTTGCGGTCATTTTGTGTTAAACCCAGCTGTTCGGTATTTTTAAATGCCAGCTCAGCAATCTGATGATGGGGTGGTAAAATGCTGTTTAAAAAATCTATCAAAAAAGGTTTGCTTGCTTCACTGCCAAATAATCTTTTAAAGCCAAAGTCTGTATAGGGATTGATGTATACTGCACTCATCGTATCTTACCATAAGCCAAAAAAAAGGGGGGATGAGATGTCATTATAGCTGATAATGAATGGGATTGCTATACATGGGATGTAAAG
>NZ_JADFBZ010000107.1:0-827 GCF_015223095.1 Moraxella sp. K127
ACAAAGGCTGTCTATGACACAGATTTTAAGCTTAATGCCGTTCAAGCCATACAACAGGGCAAATCGCTTACACAACTTGCCATAGAGCTTAATCTGCCACAACCTTCTTTACTGTCAACTTGGTTAAAGTCCTACCAAGCCTTTGGTATAATGGGACTAATACCCAAACCCAAAGGCAAAAAAGCAATGTCAAACAAACACAACGCTAATAAAACCAAATCAACTTGGAAAACCAAACAAGACCACGAAAAAAGTGTGGATGATTTGCTTGATGAACTTGCCTATCTTAGAGCAGAGAATGACTATCTAAAAAAGCTAGATGCCTTAATTCGTCAAAAGGAACAATCAGTACAAACAAAGAACAAGTCCTGATCATCCAAGAATTAAGGCATAAGCACAAACTTGCTGACTTATTGGCAGTGTCAAACTTGCCAAGAAGTGTGTTTTATTACCACATTCGTCAAAGTACAAAGCCTGACAAAGACCTTGACTTAAAAGAACACATTAACCACATCTACCACCAACACAAGGGCAGGTATGGTTATCGTAGAATCACATCAGAGCTTAACAATCAGCTTGCCCAAAAAGGCATGGTCATTAATCATAAACGAGTGCAACGACTGATGGCTAAACTTGGACTCAAAGCATTGGTTCGTCGTCAACGTAAGTTTAATACTTACAAAGGCACAATGGGCAAAGATACCATTCAGGACAATATACTCAAAAGAGACTTTAAAGCAGACAAACCCAATCAAAAGTGGGCAACAGACATCACCGAGTTTAAAGTACAAGACAAGGCAAATGATGGCAGTGTCATTCAAAGAAAA
>NZ_JADFBZ010000108.1:0-758 GCF_015223095.1 Moraxella sp. K127
TCATCTCTTACCCTTATTTTATGATTAAATGCTATCAAATATTAAACCCAACGTGCTTACCTGTTGGCAATTCCACATCAATGCGTAATTTTCCGCCCATGGTCTCTACATAGCGTTTTAGCGTGGACAGCTTAATCTCTGCCCCACGATTTTCAATGGCGGATAAAGTCGATTGGGTAATACCCATGGCTTCGGCAAGTTGTTTTTGCGACAGCTCCAACTCTTCACGCAACTGATGAAGCTGATAATCCAAAATCATCGCTTCGGCATTACGTTCCACTTCGGCTCGTTGTTCTGGCGATAACTTATTTAATAATTGTTCAAGCGTTGCCATTTGGACTCTCCTGTTTTATTAATTTATCCAAGTGCTGTTGATATAACTCATCAGCAAGCGGTATCATTTGTTTATAAAATTGCTTGTCATTACCCACTTTGTTACCTGCACATAGCACAATTGCTTGACGTAAGGGGTCAAACGCATAAAAGGCACGATAAGGGTCGCCCCCGATTTGGATACGCAATTCTTTCATATTGCTAAATTTTGAGCCATATAAGGTATCGGCATAAGGGCGAGCCAATCGGTGTCCGTATTGCTCTAATAACTTAAAGGCTTCCAATAATCGCATTTGAACCTGCAAGGGCTGTTCATCAAACCAGCATTCAAATTCATCAGTCGTTTCTACAATATACATCATGAATCCAATATCGTGTTTAGGCTATATTAAGACATAAATTTACTTTTGTCAAATAATAAAAAT
>NZ_JADFBZ010000109.1:0-738 GCF_015223095.1 Moraxella sp. K127
CTTAGGCACGTTGTTGTAGCCTGTATTCACAAGGTTGGAGGTTTATATGGATGATCCATTATACTACATTGGTATTGATGTTGCCAAACATAAGTTTGATGTTGCTGTTAAACTGCCCAATGGCAAATACAAGCACAAGGTGTTTTGTAATCATCATCAAGGCTTTGATGAGTTTATCTGTTGGCTTAATGCCTTTGATGGTCGCTTTTGTGCTGTTATGGAAGCCACCAACATTTATCATGAAGCTTTGGCGGATTGTTTGGTGGCACAAAACATCATGGTCAGTATCATCAATCCTAAGTGCAGTGCCAGCTTTGCCAAAAGCGATAACCTACGGTCAAAGACAGATAAGATTGATGCTAAGCTCTTAGCAGACTATGCTTGTGAAAAAGGACATAAGCTTGTCTGTTATCAGCCCATGCTACCTGCCCAAAGACAACTGCTTCGTAAAAGCCGTCAGCTTGACCATTTAAAGGACAAGCTTGCTCAAGAAAAGGTACGTCTTAGCATGCTCATTGATGAAGATTGTATTGCTTATACCAAAGCGATGATAGACTTCATCAAAGGGCAAATCAAAGCCTTACAACAAAGCATTCGTCAGTGCGTTGCCAGTGATGACACTTTAAAGCAAAATGCCTCATTACTGCTTAGCATTCCTGCCATTGGCTTTGACAGTGCGGTTAAACTCATCTGCTACTTAGGTGACGGTAGTCGTTTTAAAAATGCAAAAGCAGCAGC
>NZ_JADFBZ010000110.1:0-612 GCF_015223095.1 Moraxella sp. K127
CACCCTAAATGGCGGTAACGGCGATGACATCTTAAATGGTGGTGCTGGCGATGATTATTTAAGCAATTCAGGTCATAAAAATGGCAATGACACTTACATCTTTAGTGGTGATTACGGCAATGATGTGATTTATGAATATGATTGGAATACTGAGAATCGCCATCAAGACACCATCCGTTTTACAGATGTTAATCTGTCTGCAGTTCAAGTCTTGTTAAAAGGTCAAGATTTAATCCTTAAAACATCAGACTCAAATAGTGTTACCATTCAAAACTTCGAGTACGGTGACTCTTATCATATTGAAAACTTCGAATTTGCTGACCAAACAGTCAGTCTTGCCGAACTGATGGCAACAAAAGTTGCCACCTATCACGGCACAGATAATAACGATAATCATAATATAGCGCAATGGAAATCTCAGAGCATCGCCCATCTGGGTGCTGGCAACGACGTTTTCAACGCTACTGGCGGCAAAACTGAAGTCTATGGGCAAGATGGCAATGATCGTGTTACGACAGGTGCTGGCAACGATGTTTTAGATGGCGGTAATGGCAGTGACACCCTAAATGGCGGTGCTGGCGATGACCTCCTATTTGGTCAAGATGGTAACGA
>NZ_JADFBZ010000111.1:0-608 GCF_015223095.1 Moraxella sp. K127
TTAATCCAAATCTTTTTCTGCGATTGCGGTAGCGACATGATAAGATTTTAAAACACTTGAGTTTCCCAATGACATGTTCATTGGTTACTCGCTTGGATGATAACTTGCGATTTGCTTTTTTATCTGCTTTGGTTAAAGGTTTAAGTTTTGTCTTTTTCTTTGGTAGTTGGCTATTTGCATGAGTTTGTTGTATGCCTTGATAGCCTGAATCTACTTAAATCAAAATACTTTGTTTGATGGTTATTTTTGATGATTGGTAGAGTTTAAAGTCATGCATGCCTTCTCTACCAACATGGGTGCATAGTATTCTCTTACTCTTTTTATCAACAACAATTTGTGCTTTTAAGGTATGACGTTTCTTTTTGTCTGAGTACTGTCGCCTTTGCTTTTTTTAGGTCTCTCTATGGGGATTTCTGTGGCATCAATGAGTACAGTTTCAAGGTTGTTGTCTTGCCATAAGGCTTTTTTACCTGGCAAGGCAAAGTCTTTGTGATTGATGAGTATACCTTCCACCCATTTAATTGCCTTGCACACAGCACTTTTAGTAATACCAAAGTCTTGGGCTATGTGAAATTGACTGCGGTATTCTCTGTAGTAGTTTAAGGTTA
>NZ_JADFBZ010000112.1:0-599 GCF_015223095.1 Moraxella sp. K127
TTTACTGTCAAAAAGACATCAGCAAACAAATCATTAAAGCAAAAGCCAAGTACATCTTTGCCTTAAAGCAAAACCACAAAACTTTGTATGAAGACATCGTACTGTGGTTAAACAGCAAGCTTAATAATAACAACATGACCAGCATACAGACTGTCGAAAAAGACCACGGTCGTATTAAGACAAGACGTTATGCGACATCAACACAACCTGATTGGTTATCAGGTAAAGATGATTGGACTAACCTTCATGCAGTGGTCATGGTAGAATCCATTCGTGATGTTAAAGATAAGGTGACCACTGAACGCCGTTATTACCTAAGCTCCCTGACAGATGTTAATATGATTGCTGATGCCATTTGTAACCATTGGTCTATTGAAAACAGTCAGCATTGGGTGTTAGATGTTATCTTTGGTGAAGATGACCAAAAAAGTCTTGAACGTCATGAAAAAGCAAATAAAGCATTACTGACTCGTACCGCATTAAACTTAATTCGAGCCAATGGGGATGCTAAACTCTCTGTGAAACGCAGTAAAATGAGAGTTTCACAGAATAAGTCTTATCTTGAACAGTTGTTGTTTGGTAAGGGGTAGTGCGATTGC
>NZ_JADFBZ010000113.1:0-592 GCF_015223095.1 Moraxella sp. K127
TTTATCCTTCGTTGCCGTAAAACCACCGACTTCAGGCGGTGGATATAAGGCAACTCCGTAGCTATGCTTACATACAGATGGTATTTAGTGCGGTGTATTCTGCTGTTCAATGTACTGGCGGATAATCTCAATTGGAGCACCGCCACAACTACCTGCAAAATAGCTAGGCGACCACAACGCATCACCCCATAACTGCTCTTTAATAGACGGATATTCTTTTTTACGCAATAACCGACTAGAAACACCTTTCAGACTATTAACCAGACTAGAGATAGCCACTTTAGGCGGATAAACCACCAATAAATGCACATGGTCGCTCTCACCGTCAAACTCAACTAATTGTGCCTCAAACTTTGAACAAACTTTCTCAAAGATAACTTGCATATCGTCTAAAATCTCTTTAGTGAATACTTTTCTGCGGTATTTAGCCACAAAGACCAAATGCACATGAATATTGTAAACAACGTGCCTACCACGTCTTAAATCATTTGACATTAAAATTAAACCAAATATATAATATACCTATCTCATTATACACAAGCCCATGAAAACACTTAAGCTACGCATACGAGATAAACACACAGACCAACTT
>NZ_JADFBZ010000114.1:0-586 GCF_015223095.1 Moraxella sp. K127
CTAGTTAATTTGATAATGAGTGTAGTTTTAAGATGAGAAAGAATAGAATACGGTTATTTTTTATTTTATTACCCATACCAATCATTTTATCTATAAAGCCCATTACTAATGTTGTGCAGGGTGCTAAACACATTCCAATTACCCTACCTGATGGTTTGTCTTATAATGTCAATAATAAAAAAGTTGCAAGAGTCTATGTCAGGGATAATCATGGTAGGGCATATAGTGCAAAATGTGGCGAGTTTGTTGGCACAGAAAATGCCCTTTGCTCTGATAAAAAAAATTTTGGCTATGATTTTACTGGTTATGGTGTGAGTATTGTCTCGTTTACAGATAGAAAGAATAATAATATTAATGATGTTATTATCCTTAGGGGTAAGTTTGTCAACCAAACGACCCAAGAAATCATCTATGTTTCTACGCCAAAGAGTGATATAGATAGAGTAAAAAAACACTTTGAAAGAAAAAGTGGGTATGTAGATTTATTTTGGATTTTTATCATATTTTTTATCTATATTGATTTAATTTTTAGCAAAGATAAGGAGCAAGCAAAATGACAGCATTTAATTACGCTAAGTTAAAGTTT
>NZ_JADFBZ010000115.1:0-507 GCF_015223095.1 Moraxella sp. K127
GAGCATTTACGTTGATTGAATTGATGGTGGTGGTTATTGTGATGGGTGTGATTTGTATGATTGCTTATCCTAGTGTGATGCGGGCTTTACGGGGAATGGAAGCAAACAATGTTGCATCTGTCATTACCGATGCATTAAAAGAAGCCCGCAGTCAAAGTCACATCACCAAGCAAAATATCATCATGTGTCCTGCTGATGAATCAAATCGCTGTCATAGACAGGCAGGGGTAAAGATTATCGTGTTTAGGGATTTAGATGGTAATGCTCGCCTTGATGATGGTGAGCTGATTAAAGAGTATGATCTTAACTTAAAGCATGGCAGAATTGACATGAGAGTGTCGGCATCCAGACATCATGTTAAATACTTTGGTGCCAGTGCCAGTCCACGTGGGCATTTTGGGCACATTAAATATTGTTCGGTGTCTGATGAGTTGTCTTATAGAATTGTGCTAACGCACACGGGGGTGGTTAGAAGGCGTGTTGATGATGTGGGGTGTTAGGGGGTGT
>NZ_JADFBZ010000116.1:0-502 GCF_015223095.1 Moraxella sp. K127
AATGGAGTGGTGTTTTAGAGTCGGTATTTAGATTATGGAGTAGCTTTTGTACAACCAGTAGGTATGAATTTGTCTTTCCAACCAGTACCCGCACCCTTAACTGTGCAGTTCCAAGTGCCGTCTGTATTACGGTTTTGGGTAATAACTGTGCCGTGGATATCTTTATTAGCACGTTCACCCAAAGTACCTTCAAGGGTACCTGCACCAGAGGCAAATTTACCGCCTCCAATCGCAACAGCACTCATTAAGTTAGAACGAGCCTTACCACCAGTAGTAGTTAGACCAACATCTTCTTCGGTGGTTGCAGTATTACCTGCTCCCAATACTGGGGTCTTACCCTCAAACAACGCAGCATCCACAGCAGTTTTACCAGCAGCTAGCTCGCCTACTACACGAGTAGTTTGAGACTTAGAGATGTAGTCTTGGTAAGCAGGTAGAGCGATTGCAGCTAGGATACCAATATTTGTTTATAATTGATTGATGATCTCTTCATTTAGCCCTG
>NZ_JADFBZ010000117.1:0-487 GCF_015223095.1 Moraxella sp. K127
TCTCCTACTGAGTTAATTTTAATAAGATAAGGTATTTTCTTATCTCGTACTTTTTTACCAAAATCTTCGTAATATTCTGTGCTGTATGTTAAACATACCAAATCACCTTGTTTGGCATTTTTTAACATTTTTTTATTTTCTTGATAGAGATCAGATTTTGATTTTGCAAGATTTGCATTTCTGACAAAATGCAACTCCTTACCATGATTATTTTTAATTGAAAAATAATCAATGTTTCTATTTCTAGGGTCATCAGAATCAGGGGAGGAATAAAACTCAATAAGATGTCCACACTCATCTTTTGATGCTGATTGGAGTTTTTTTACCTCATTGGGTTTTATATAAAAGTAATAGACAGCACAAAAGAGTGAACCCATAACAATAATAAAAATGATTTGCTCTTTAAAAGACTGCACAAGATGTTCTGTTGAGCCGTATTCTGGTTCTTTTGACATATAGTTTATTCCCAGTAATTGGCAGTAACACC
>NZ_JADFBZ010000118.1:0-423 GCF_015223095.1 Moraxella sp. K127
CATAAAAATACAGTAGCAACATGATGGGTGTTGATACGATCGCCAATAAAATAAAAGGTAGTAGTCTAAAAAGTATGCCAAACTAGGTTTTCCGTTCGCCCTGAGCCTGTCGAAGGGTAGGAAAACCGTCATGGTTCGACAGGCTCACCACGAACGGTTTTCCTTGTAGCATACTTTTTGAACCAGAGCCAAATAAAAATTTTGACAAACCCCAAATGAGATGCACCCCAAGAGACATGTAGTAGCTCAAAAAATCTCTTAATAAACTTGAACGCCTGATATCCGATCAAATAGCCAATAACAAGAACCATGGATACCACACAGACATAAGCCAAACTTCTGGCAATCATGCTACCGCCTTGCACCACATGCCACCATGGGTAGCCATGATATGCTGCTTGACCCCAACCATAAGCGTAAGCT
>NZ_JADFBZ010000119.1:0-414 GCF_015223095.1 Moraxella sp. K127
TCAAACCCACACATCGTCCTTAGCTCACTGGCGGGCATGACCTTGACTGCCAAACAAAACATTCACATCACCACTGACAACAACCTTGCCATCACCACAAACAAAGACCTAAGCCTTGCCACCACCTCAAAGTACAACCTAACCGTCCAAAACGGCATCAGAGTCTTTGTCCAAACCGGAGGCATTAAACACTACACCGCCAAAGACGACATAGAGCTACAAGCTCAACAAGGCAACATCAAACACATCGCCAAAGACAACATAGAGATTATCTCAACAGAAGGCAAAATCCAAATCACAAGCCCCACTCAATTATCCATCAACATCTGTGGTTCTGAGTTTAAAATGAACGAACAAGGCGTGTTTATCACAACACCTGGGGTGTTTAGAGTCAAGAGTAATGAGAAGGTGATG
>NZ_JADFBZ010000121.1:0-333 GCF_015223095.1 Moraxella sp. K127
TAAGGAGTGGTGTTTGGTAGCCCAAAGTTGGATTTGTTATTAGTTACTTGTACAACCAGTTGGGATGAACTTAGATTTCCAACCTGGAGCGTTAGAACCGTTAATGGTGCAGGTCCATACACCTTGTGCATCACGAGATTGAGTAATGACAGCACCAGCGATGTCTTTATTGGCACGGTTACCCAAAGTAGCTTCTAGAGTGCCAGCACCAGTTGCAAATGCGGCACCACCGATATTAACAGCAGACATCAAGTTAGAACGAGCGGTACCGCCAGTAGTGGTAAGGCCGATGTCTTCTTCAGTGTCGTTAGCAACATTACCTAGTTTGGGAGT
>NZ_JADFBZ010000122.1:0-349 GCF_015223095.1 Moraxella sp. K127
AAATCCCCTTAAAAATCAAACACTTACAAAAAATATTAAAAATTTTAATTTTACCCCTTGACCCCCACCAAAAACCCTGTATAATACGCACTCATTCAAGCAATGGTTGGTTACAAAACACCAACAAAACAACTTCAAGCTAAAATAATTTAAGAATGAAGTTTGTTAAAGTTTGAATGGTTTTGAAAGTTAAAGTTTCAAAATTTAGTTTAATAAAGAGTTTACCTTAACATCTTAACTTAAATAAATTTAAAAACTTCAAAAATAAAAACTTTCAAAAAAAATTAAAAAAAGTGCTTGACATCAAAATCCATTGTGATAAAATAGTCAGCCTTGATAAAATATCCAT
>NZ_JADFBZ010000123.1:0-304 GCF_015223095.1 Moraxella sp. K127
TATTAACCCTAATTGGACTAAGTTTCTGTACTTAACAGGACTTAGTCCTTTTAATTTGCTCTTTATTCTATCATGATTGTAGTAGTGTATGTACTCATCAATCACTTGTTTAAGTTCATCTGTTGATGTAAATGTGGTTGTCTCATAAAATATCTCTTGTTTTAGCGTACCAAAGAAGCTCTCTATCACAGCATTATCCAAACAATTGCCTTTTCTTGACATGCTTTGGGTTAAGCCTTGTTCTTTTAGGGTTTGTTGATACTGGTGCATTTGATAGTGCCAGCCTTGGTCTGAATGAATGATG
>NZ_JADFBZ010000120.1:0-345 GCF_015223095.1 Moraxella sp. K127
GGGGGTGGTAAGGCGTCTGATGTGTCCTAGGTTAATCTCGGTGTGTAGGTGGTCGGATTTTAATTGGGTTTGGAGTTTACCTGTGGTGTCATCCATGATGAGTTGGTTGGATTTATCTCCGCCATACTCTTTGGAGCGGATGCCAGAGAGTACTTTTTCATGGGGGAGGGTGTATAGAGGCATGTTGTTTGGATTGGTCAAGGAGCCTGCCACATAGGGCATGTCAGGATTGCCTCCAAAGAAGTCAATGATGACCTCTTGGCCTGCTCTGGGTAGTGCAATGTACCCAAAGTGATCTCCTGCCCAGGTACTGGCAACACGAAGATAGCAGGTGTTTATCTGACT